>NZ_JBHUPT010000047.1:0-559 GCF_049056525.1 Leisingera coralii
TACCTGCCGGTCTTGCTGCCATTTCAGGATCGCGTTGCTGGTCAGTTCGGTGCCGTTGTCGGACACCAGCAAGCAGGGATAGCCACGCAGATCGGCGATCCTGTCCAGTTCCCTGGCGACCCGCAGGCCCGACAGAGATGTATCCACGACCGTGGCCAGGCATTCCCGACTGAAGTCGTCGATCACGCACAAAATACGGAACCGGCGCCCGTCTGAAAGCGTGTCTGAGACGAAGTCCAGCGACCACCGCTGGTTCGGCCCCTGCGGGACCGCCATAGGCGCCCTGGTTCCGATTGCGCGCTTGCGGCCGCCCCGTTTGCGCACCGTCAGCCCCTCTTCCCGGTAGATCCGGTAGAGCTTTTTCCAGTTCACCTCCCAGCCGTCCCGCTTCAGAAGAATGTGCAGGCGCCGATAGCCGAACCGCCTGCGCTCACCAGACAGTTCACGCAGCCGGTGCCGCAGGTCCTTGTCTTCCGGGCTGGCTGGCCGCCGCCGGTACACACGCGGATCGATCCCGGCCAGCGCACAAGCCCGCCGCTGCGAGTAGCTCTTCTCTTTC
>NZ_JBHUPT010000048.1:0-111214 GCF_049056525.1 Leisingera coralii
AGGCCATCATCCCGATAGACCAAAGGCCAGCCATGCACTAACTTTCAACTTGGACCACTCAAGTGGGGCGGCTCAGCTTGGCGACGTCATGCGTGAAAGTGCGCAGGCTGCCATGACGCTGGTCAAAGCACGGATGGGCGGGCTTGGCATTGATCAAGCCGTGTTCGAGAACTCCGATATTCATGTGCATGTTCCGGCAGGGGCAACACCGAAGGACGGTCCGAGCGCCGGCACCGCCATTTTTGCCGCCATGGTTTCGCTCCTTGTTGGCCGCAAGCTCAGGAACGACACCGCGATGACCGGTGAAATTTCACTGCGCGGCCTTGTTCTTCCGGTGGGCGGCATACGCGAAAAGGTGATGGCGGCAGCGACCGCCGGACTATCGCGCGTGCTTTTGCCTGCGCGCAACCGGCATGATTTTGATGATATCCCAAAGGCAGCCCGCGACGTGCTTGAAGTTGTCTGGCTGGAAACCGTTGATGATATTCTGGCCCGTGCCTTCTGATAGAGTTCTGAAAATGAGCGGTTTTGGTCGTTGACGGGGGGCAATGCCGCGCCGGCCGGGCGGGGCATAATGGGGTCGGCGGCAGCGTGCTGCAGGAGAACTCAGGAGGCTCGGGAATGGAACGGATTCATTGGCAGGATGGAATTACCCTGCTGACAGGGCTAGCACTGGCAATCGCCCTGTATTTTCTCAATGTCACCCCGGCGGACGGCGAAAGCCTGGCACCGGCGACCTGGAATTTTGTCCTTGCCGGGATGGCGGCGGCGGCACTCGCCGCCACCGCCCTTGTCAGCTTCAATGTCTGGGAAGAATGGGTTGAGATTGTGCTCGGTGCCTGGCTGATTATTTCGCCTTGGGTTCTGGGCTATGCCGACGCGGCCGTTCTGACATGGATGGCCGTTATCGGCGGTGTGGTCATCGTCGCGATGGGCGCGACTGTGGTGTATGGCGACAGGGCGAAGAAGCGGCTGTGACGCCTTTCCGGAAAAGCTAAACCGGGGCGGCGTACTGGTTGCCATGTTTTCTCATCGGCATGCTGCCCTTGATTGAACCGCGCGCGGCTTGGTCGGTGCGCGCTTCCTGCGGGAGTTCCGGAGACCGGCCGTTGCCAGTGCCCGTACCGGAGCGATCCTGAGCGGTCGCCTTGTGACGCAGCATCCGCCCGGCACCATGACACGATAGGTCGGGGATACCTTGGTCAAACCTGGCGAGTTTGTCTCTTCTAGCCCGCCAAAAGCTTTTTCCGAGCAGAATATTCTTCGGGTTCGATTTCGCCGCGTGCGAGGCGCATGTCGAGTTCGGCAAGCGCGCTCTGGCGGTTGCGCGACACGTTGCTGTCGTCGTTGCGCCGAACGAACCAGATAATACCGGCGATGACCAGTCCGAGCACGGCCAGCCACAAGATTGAACCGAAGATCATTAACAGGCCATGGCCGTAACTCCAATCCGGCATATGCCGGTATCCTTCCGTGCCTGCCATTGCCGGGGACGCGAATACAATTGCGGTGAGCGCGAAACGTTGCATGACTGCCTCCGCAGGATAAGTGACATAGCAGCAATCTGCAGGGCCGGAAGGGCCGACGCATTGATACACCGCAATCCCGGGAGTATTTTTGTTTTTTGAGCGCGGCCCGGTTTGGTCCGGCCCCGGGGATGTGCCGAATTTCTGCTGTTGTGAAGCGCAAGCGTAGGGGGCCGGGAACTGACGGGTTATTGGGATGAATACCGCCTCATCCGCTTTCAGCCTTAATAGCCAGCGCCTGAGAACAGCGAAGGATTGCCGGTCCCAGCTTCCACAACAAAGGTCTCCCCTAGTACGCTCGCTGAAATGCCGGCAATCCTCGACCAGCGGAATTCATTGCCGTGCCAGTCCATCGTTCCGAAGCTCCGCGCCTTGCGACGGTTTGCCTGGGACCTTCTCCGGTTTTGGCTCCCTCCACCGATAAAACCAGCATTGCTGATTCTCGCCTGCCCGCCATTGACAGCCGTCAACACAATGCCAAGCAATTACTCACGTTCCTGGCTGCTGATGCCAAGCTTGTCCAAGCCCGCTTGCAGGTAGCTGGAAAGAAGCGGAGTGCCGAGCAGGTAGTCCGCGGTGAAGTCGTTGTGTTCCAGTTCAGCCAGTTCGCGAAGCTCCGGCCATTCGCCTTCGTCCCGGCCCAGCCACATGAGGGCGACAAGATCGGTTTGAGCTTCCTCATCTAGATCGGCGATGAAAGATCTCAGCTCTTCCTCTGCCGGATCTCTGCCGCGGTCTTCCAGTATGTCTGCTTCCGGGTCGTTGTCGTCCCCTGCGTCTTCCGGTGCAGTGCTGGCGCTTTTTCCCATCAAGTCCTGTGCCAGTTCAGCTATGAACCAGACCGCCCTGGGCGTCACCCTGAGACCCTCGGCTTCCGGCTTGGCTGCGGCTGGTGATTTAAGAGGTTCCATTGGTCTTCCTTTCGAAATGCGGGTCCGCTCCGGATAGCGGAAATGCGCGTAGCCTCCTGTCCGGTGCTGCCGGACTTGCATCCATTCTCCTGGCAGCCGGTTCGATTGCATTGACCGCGGTCACTCCGGACCTGCTTGACGGCCATCAATGCACAAAAACCCTTGCGGGTCAGAATGGATCAGATGCTTTGGCATGGAGGATACAATGAAGATCAGTGAAGCAATGCATACCCCTGCAGAGTGGGTCAGCGCTGACACACCTGTCAGCGAAATCGCTGCCCGTATGGCGAAGGATGATATCGGGGCGGTGCCGGTTGGGAAGAATGACAAGCTCATCGGCATGATCACCGACCGCGATCTTGCGACGCGGGTGGTTGCAAAGAACCTCAGCGCCAAGAAGACAAAGGCTGAAGATGTGATGACGCCGGGCATTGTCTTTTGCCGCACCGAAGAAACGGTTGAAGACGCGGTGCACCTTATGGACCAAAAGAAGATCCGCCGGCTGCCGGTTCTGAACGAGGAAAAACGCTATGTTGGCATGCTCAGCCTTGGCGATGTGGCCCATGCCGCCGGCCTGGAGCTCATCGGTGAATTGACCCGCGCCGTGGCCGATCATCATAAATAGGAAACGACGATGCCACCCGGCCCTTCGGAACGGATCTGGTATGTGGTCATGAACACTAGCCGCGCCCGGATTCTCCGGCAGCTGCCCAGTGTCCGGAGCCAGGCAGCGGCAGAGATCACAATGCAGTCGGCGCGCCGGAACCTGCGGGACGTCCTGCAGAACAAACCCACCGGCAGCTTTTCTTCGGCCAGAGATGGCCGAAGATCCGGGGGTGAATCGGGCTCTGACCCCTTGCAGGAAGACGCGCGTGCCTTTCTCGAAGAGGTTCTCAGTTTTTTGGATGAACAGCACCGGCTTCATGCTTTCGACGGGCTGGTTCTGATTACGCCACCTGGCTGCGCCGACCTTTGGCGGGCTAAACTGCCAGGAACGCTACGGGATTGTGTGCGTAAGGAATTTCACAAAAACCTTGTGCGCCTCTCGTCTGCGGAGCTAGCAGCGGCGGTGCGGGCACTGGTTTCCGGTTGACCGCTGTCAATGCCTGCGGACTGAGTTTCATCCATAATTTCCTGGTTCGCGGACACTATGCGTTGAGCAGTCGCAGGCAGCCACGTCCCTTGTCCCAGTGTTCCGCAAACTCTCCGCTGGCCCGGGCCAGGCTTCTTGCTGTGTGCCCCGCCAGCGGAGTTCTTTTCACCAAGACGTAAACTCATGACCAAGAAAACCAAGGTTCCCGTTGCCCGCGAGACAGCACCGGCGCAGCGTTCACCCGCTCTAAGGCCTTGGAGCGGCTTTGGAACCCTGCGGGATGAAATGGAGCGGCTTTTCGATGCCTTCGAGCCGCGCTCACGGTTCAGCCGCAGCGGCCCGGATTTTGGATCACTCCGGGGGGAAATGGCGTTGTGCCCGGCAATCGACCTGGCCGAGAACGGCACCGAATTTGCCGTCACTGCGGAATTGCCTGGTTTGGATCCGGAGTCCATCGAGGTGAAGACCAGCAACGGCACTCTGTCGATCAGCGGCGAGAAGACGGAGCAGAAGCAGGAGGATGAACCCAGCTGCCACCTCAGCGAGCGCCACTGGGGCAGCGTCTTCCGCTCGGTCAGGCTGCCGGAAAATATCGACCCGGAAAAGACCAGCGCGCAGTTTTCCAATGGTGTGCTGACGGTGCATCTGCCGAAATCGGCGGAAGCGATTGCCTTCGAAAAGAAGGTTGCTGTCAAGGCAGCGTGACATCGAAACTCTGCACTGCGAAGGGGAACACTTTCGCGGTGCAGCAAGCTGCATGCAGGATCCCGGGGCCTTGCGGCGGTGAGACTCCGCGTTGCAGAATTGCCGGAGATATAGGTGGAAGTGTGATATGGTGACTTTGAATCGCGTTGTGATTGCAAAAGTTCCGCCAGTATGCAGCAAATCGAAATCCTCGTCGTAGATGATGAAGCCCCTGTCAGAGAGGCGCTTCGCCAAGGACTTGAGCCGGAAGGCTGGACGGTCCGCGAGGCATGGGACCGCGAGGGGCTTTTTGCAGCGCTTGAAGCCTATGACATTGATCTTGTGACGCTGGACATTGGCCTGGGGCAGCAGGACGGCCTGGACCTCGCCCGGGAACTGCGGCAGCAGCGTAATATTCCAATCCTCATGATCACCGGGAAAGCCCACCCCTTTGACCGGGTGAGGGGGCTGGAATGCGGTGCTGATGACTATATCGTCAAACCCTTCCATATCCGGGAGGTGGTCCTGAGAACCCGCAAGACGCTGGAACGCTACCGCGGGGCCTCTGATCTGGCGGCTTCGGTCCGTTTTGGCAATTGCGAGTTCGATGCGAAGGCCAGGCTGGTCCGGGATGCGGCCGGCACGCCCATAGACCTGACCGGAACCGAATTGCAGCTGCTGGAGCTGTTTCTGCGCAATCCCGGGCGTGTCCTGAGCCGGGATGAAATCTCGCAGGCGGTGCTTGGACGGAAATGGGCGCCCCTCGACCGGACGGTTGACGGCCACGTCGCGCGGCTGCGCCACAAGATCGAGCCCGGTGGCGAAGCGCCGCTGATGATAAGGTCGGTCAGGGGGGTCGGCTATGTCTTCAGCGGCGAGGTCACTCCTTTGGCTGCACGGTTCTGAGCGTCCGCGACACGGCCTGTGCCAGCACCTTGAGCGTATAAGGCTTTCGCAAGAGTTCAGGCTGCACGTCCATTTTCAGCCCGGTTTCGACGGCCCTGGAAAGATACCCAGAGGTCAGTAGAACGGCCGTGTCCGGGAACAGCCGTCTGACTTCCGCCGCCAGTTCGTAGCCCGACATCCCGCCCGGCATAACGACATCGGAGAACAGCAGATCCACGGGTTCTCCATCAGACAGCAGCTGCAGGGCGGTGGCGGCATCCGCCGCTTCGGTCACCGCATAGCCAATCGCCTCAAGGCGCTGCAGCGTTGCTTCGCGGACCCTCGCGTCATCCTCCGCAACCAGCACCAGCTCGCCGTTTCCGAATGGAATGTCCTGCCGGTCCGCCTGCGGGTCAGCGGCCTGCCGTCCGGCGGCAGGCAGGAACAGGGATACGCATGTGCCCTGGCCGGGCTCGGAACTGATGTGAACAAACCCCCCGGCCCGGGCGGCGGCGGCAGCGACACTCGCCAACCCTAGCCCGGTTCCCAGACCGCTGCCCTTGGTGGTGAAGAACGGCTCCAGCGCGCGGCTCCTGACGTCCTCAGTCATGCCGGTGCCCTTGTCCGACACGGAGAGCCTTAGATACTCGCCGGGCCGCCCGTCCGGATAGCGGCTGGCGGCGGCCTCATCCAGAGACACATGCGCAGTGCGGATATCGATGCGCCCGCCATCCGGCTGGGCGTCGCGGGCATTGATCACCAGATTGATCACCGCGCCGTCTAGTTCCGGCGGATCAACCCGGACACAGCAGCCATCGGCACCCGGAAGAAAGCGTAAGGTTATAGATTCGTTTAGCAAATTCTCTAGCATTGCCCATGTCTTCAGAATATGGCTGTCCAGTTGCAAGATTTCCGGGTTGCGGCCGTTTTCCCCCGTCAGGGCCAGCAGCTTTGCGTTGAAGTTTCCGCCGGCCTCAGCCGCATCAATTGCGCGCTGCAGATAGTCCTGTACATCGCCGCCCGGCACACGCAGCGCAGCCAGTTCCAGGTTGGCAAGAATGATCGATAGAAGGTTGTTGAAATCATGGGCGATCACCCCGGCCAGCTGCCCCAAAGATTCCAGCCGCTGGGCCTTTGCCAGTGCCGCTTGCAATTGGT
The DNA here is from genome assembly GCF_049056525.1 of Leisingera coralii. Classification (NCBI taxonomy): domain Bacteria; kingdom Pseudomonadati; phylum Pseudomonadota; class Alphaproteobacteria; order Rhodobacterales; family Roseobacteraceae; genus Leisingera; species Leisingera coralii. The sequence goes on from NZ_JBHUPT010000048.1 coordinate 6,258, forward strand.
GGCGCTTGGTTTCGTCAATGAGAAAACAGACAACATACTCAGGGTGGGCGCCCTTGCGTTTTCCCTTGCCGGTGAAAAACACCTTGCCGATAACACGCAGGTGTTTTTCTCGGCCCTTCACAATCGGGCAAATCTCACTGCGGACCAGGCCGCTCCCCGATGGATCAAGCGCATGTTCGCTCATCGCGCGGAACGCTTCCTGATCGGCTGGCCGAAGAAGTTCCGCCCACCCGGCAAGTGTCTTTGGAATATTCTTTTCGCCTATTTCCAGAAGAGACAGAAAGCCGTCTGATGCCTTCACCGAACCGGTGCGGTATTCAAGCTCGAAAACGCCGATTCCGGTTGCATCCATCGCCTGGAGGAAACGGTCCCTGCTTGCGGTTTCCAGTATCCCCGGGTCAGTGACCTGCTGGGACCAGACAACCGCCCCGGCGACCGCGCCGCCGGTATTCAGGACCGGCTGAACCTGCCTGCGTTCCCACGCGGTGCGGCCGCTTGCGTACTGGTAGCGTTCCGTCTCGCAGGAGGTGCTTTCCCCGGCCATTGCCTGCGCAATGGCTTTGCGGAACTGCGGCGGCAGATCGGGGAATTCCTCCTCGTAGCGCCGGCCCTGAAGGCCGGAGCCATCGGCGCCATGATCAAGAGCCCATTGCCGTGACCAGGCAATATAGCGCATCTGCCTGTCGAACATGGCCGCGGCCAGCGGAGATTCTGAAATAAAGGCGGACAGGCGGGCAGACAGCGCCTCGGCAGCGGGATCAGCATCCTGCGGATTTGGCTTGGACATAGGCGCACCTCGTTAAGAACACTCAGCCTTTTCTGCCGTTCCCGGCCCGCACAATTCTGCACAATTTCCCCCCTGCCGCCGCTGCCTCTGTTCTGCGAGGGTTTTGCAGGAGCCGGCGGACCGCCGGGACTGTGTGATGAGAGAAACTTTAAACCACGGGGGGGCAAAATGCCAAACTGCGCCTTTACTCCAACATCTGCCGGCGGCCTTTGCGAAACCTGTGCCTCAAGGGAACACGGGCTGTGCCACATGCTCGGCAGCGGATCCCTGTCCCACCTGGCATCCAGAAGTTTCCGCGCGCGTTACAAGCAGGGCGCCGGCATATCGGTTCAGGGGGAAGAGGCCGGGAACATCGGCATTCTCGTTTCCGGCCTGGTTAAGGTTTTTCTGATCACGGAGGATGGCGAGGAGCTGTTGCTCCAGATACTCGGTCCCGGACAGCTGATCGGTGAGCTGAACTCCGTAGAAAATGCGTTCTCGTGGCAAGCTGCTGTCCCGGCAGAGGTGTGCTGGGTGGCCCGCAGAACATTCCAGGATTTCCAGTCTGAAAGACCGCAGATCTTCTATGCCTATCTGTCCGCGCTGGACCACCAGATGACCGAGTACCGGCTTTGGGCGGCAGCCTTGCGGGGCCGCACCTCGCTTCAGCGCATCGCCTACTGGCTGGTTCAGCAGATGCCAATGGACACCAAAACGGGCGCGCCGGAAATTGAGGTGATTCTGACACGGCGGGATGTCGCGTCCTTTTTGAACATGACCGTGGAAACGCTCTGCCGCGGGTTGCACCAGCTGGCGGACAGAGGTGTCATAAGCTTGCTGGCATCCAATCGCTTCAGGGTTACAAACACGGGTGAGCTGCAGGATTTGGCGGATTTCGGCCTGCCGCGGACCCGGTCGGCTGCCGAGGCGGTCAAACGCCTGCTCCGGACCGTCCCAAGAGCCGGTTCCCGCGAGGAAAAACGGTTTGGCCCGGGCAGGAAGCGGGGCTCCTGCCAGCTTCGGAGGCGTGCCGCAGCCACTGCCACGGGTATTGGCAGTTACCGGCAATGACTTCTGTCAAAGCCTCTGCTGCACTGTTCCGGCAGAGTGAAAAAGGATCAAGCGACCCGGAATAAAGGGGGTGATGATTTCGCCGCTGGCCTTGACCGGCGCGGGTTCAAAGCGACGATCACGGGCCGATCTGCAACCGGAGGTCAGCGTGCAGCGGAACTGCTCCAGACTGCAAGGGAACAGAGTGCGGATCTGGTGGCTGCAGGCGCTCCTCTGTAAATGCCCTGAATATGCCAGGCGGGCTTCACCCGCCCGGCGTCTTGGCTGCGTCAGTTGCCGATGGAAATATGGTCAACCACATTCGCGACGCCCGGAGCTGCCCAGGCTGCGCGTTCAACCGCTTCACGCTCTGCCCAAGTCCGGACCTTGCCTTCGAGCGTGACTTCCCGGTCATGGACATTGACCTGGATTCGCTTCGCTTCCAGTTCCGCATCGCGCCTGAGCGCGTCTTCGATGCGCTGGCGCACATCGGCCGGCTTGACCGAAGGGACAATCTGGACCTGATTGGAAACAGCCTTGACACCTGCCAACCCTTGGACAGCCCGCTCAGCTGCCTGTTTTTCATAGTACCATCGGACATTCCCGGTTAGCGTCACAAGGCCGTTCTCAACTTTGACCTTGATGGAGTCCTTGGGTATGGAACTGTTCCAGCGCAGGGAGTTTACCGCCCGTTTCGCGACTTCGTCGTCTGCTGTTCTGTGAGCTCCAAACGGCCGCACCTCGATTTCCTGGGCAATGGCTCGCACGCCCTTCACCCTTTTGACGATGTTCTCGGCCGCCAGCTTCTGAGAATAAGTCGGAACATGGCCGGTCAAAGTGACCGTACCATCTTCAACTGTGATGCCGATGTCAGCGGCATCAATGCTTGGATCATAGTCCAACTCGTCCAATATGTCCTGCTTGAGATCGATATCCTTCATCTCGTTCATCCTTCCAGGAAACGCGAGTCACTCGCTTACAATGCGGCCATTCTTATGGTTCCGGGGGTATAAGGCATTGATAGCCGACAACGGCTTTCCCGAAGTGGTGGGGCAGGGATTTAATTAATTGCATATTTTTAGCCGCTTATGCCTTGCGTATTTGCATTTAAACGCAGGTTACAAGGCGTGTTTCCGCTGCTGCGGATGAATTTGCAGGGCAGGCGGATTGATAGGTGAGGCTGCAGACGTGAATGACCCCGAGTGCTTCCGTGACCGGTGGTCAAACGTGCTCGGATCATTCGGCTGGGCGTCAGGTGCGGCAATGACCAGACCAGAAATCCGATCCGAGAGCGGTATTCACGACGAGCCATTGTGGCGCAGTGAATTCCACTGGATCCTGGTCGGTTAGAATTTCGGCGGGGACTAGCAGGCCAAGATGCGTGCGTCGATCTGAGTGCCGGAACGAAAATTCGACGGCGGTCAACGCGCCGGCGGAACCGTCAGTGACCGGTAGTTGGCTAAAGCCAAGATGATTGAGGAGTTCGGCAAGAGTGTCTGTCTGATACGCTGGTAAGACGTCTTCGGAAAAAGCGCTGCCGAGAAATCCGAAACGGGAATGTGCGATGATGCCAAATCCGCACAGGCGGAGTTTAACAGCGAAAAGCAGTCCCTGATCGAAGCCTCTGCCAGTTCCATGGACCATTATGGGCGGCAGGCCGTCTTAGGCAACGGCGTATTCCAACGCCCCAGGTGTCTTAGACTGTTTATGGAACGCGTACATAGACGCCGGGTGCCGAGTAGAGCCTTTTCGGCCGTTTGCTGTCTGTCGTTGGCAGGGGCGGTTTCGCCCGCTCGCCCGAGCGTCCAGCCAGCCACGCTACCAGCTCAGGCCACCAGGACCCATTCTTGGGATCATGCGATGCGATCCACTCGTCCGGTGGTTCATAGAGTGCGCCGGCAGGTCGGCGGCCGATCCGATAGTGCCGGCCTGGATGTCCGGGTTCGCTCAGGATACCGCCATTGTGTCCGCCTTTCGTCAGGACGAAAGCGAGGTCGCCGTCGGTAAACAAACGCATCTTGTAGACCGATTTCCAGGGCGCAATGTGATCGGTCTCGGTCCCCACAACGAACATCGGCACGCGAATATCCTTGAGCGCCACGACCCTGCCTTCGACGGCGAAGCGCCCGGCACTCAACCGGTTTTCAAGAAATAGCCCGCGCAGATATTCCGAGTGCATCCTGGCAGGCATGCGCGTGGTGTCATTGTTCCAGACCGTGATGTCGCTAGGCAGGTCGTCTTCGCCCAGAAAATAGCGTCGCACCGCGCGTGAGTAGATCAGATCCTCGGCCCGGATTGAGGTGAAGGTGCGAGTCATCTGCGGCCGGTCGAGGTAGCCCTGCAGCCACATCAGATCCTCGACGAAGGCGACCTGGCTGTCATCGATGAAAAGCAGGAGTTCGCCCGCCTCGGCGAAATCGACCTGTGCGGCCATAAAGGTCAGGCTCGCTAATCGGTCGTCCGCATTCCGCGCCATGACGGCCGCTGCGATGGCCAGCAGTGTCCCGCCAAGGCAGTAGCCATTCACATGGACCTTTCGTTCCGGCAGAATGGACCCGATCACATCGAGCGCCGTCATGATGCCCCTAAGACGGTAATCCTCAAGAGAAAGATCAGATTGGTCGGCGCCGGGATTGACCCATGAGACCATGAAGACGGTGAAGCCTTGATCCACGAGGTAACGCACCATGGAGTTCCTGGGCGACAAGTCGAGGATGTAATACTTCATGATCCAGGCCGGCACGAAGAGGACCGGTTCCGGATGCACGCGGTCGGTCGTAGGCGCATATTGGATCAGTTCGAAAAGCTCGTTTCGATAAACCACGTCGCCTGGCGTGCAGGCCAGATCCTTGCCAATCTCGAAACCTTCCGGTGCTGGCTCATGACATTGTGTCACCGTGTGGGTGAAATCCTCCCAGAAGTGGTGTGAGCCTTCGACGAGGTTCCGGCCGCCTTCCTTCATCGTTCGTTCGATGATTTCGGGATTCGACCATGGGAAATTCGAAGGCGAAAAAAGGTCAAGCGCCTGGCGAACCTGGAACCGGGCGCGGTCGGCGTCCCGTCTGGCAAGTCCCGGCATCTCTTCCGTCGCCGCTTCCCACCAATCCTGGGTCGCAAGGAAGGCCTGTTGCCATACTGAGAAGGGTGCCTTCTTCCACCCATCGGCCTCGAAGCGGTGATCGAAGCTTCGCGGTTCGAACTGAGGCGTGTCAGTCAGGCCCGATGCCGACAACCCGACCTTTGCCGCGTTTTTTACGGCCCGTTCCGCCAATTCCAGCTGCCGACCGGGGGATCTGCTGAGATGCAGCGCCCAGTCCATCCATGTGGCCATGATCGAATGGGGCGATACGCCGGCCGTGACGCGCGCCAGGGCCGCACGGGTTGCGCGGTCCATTTTTTCATAGGGGTGCACAGCCTGTTGTTCGGATGAAACGAGCGCCTGGCCCCCTTCAAGCGTGGCGGATTCCTTGTCTACCGATGGGTTCACTTTGGAGTGTTCGACCATGACTGCAGCCTGCCTATGAGCGGGAAGGACCATCGAACCGGTCTTTCCGAAAAAGTATTCGCATGGTCACGCCAAGAATTATCTGTCTTGCGCGTGATTGATCGGCGGCACCGCGCCAACAACAATGGAGAGATGTGGGGACCTTGCGTGCGCCGCCGCAAACAATTGTTGGAACTTGCTAGGAGCGGCCCCCCAGTTGACCAAGACAGTGACGGTTGCGTTTTTCATGATCGTGCTCCCATGCAGTCAACGGAATGATAGCCCTTGATCGCGCGAGAGCCTTGATGTCCGTCAATTGTGTTCCTGGGTTGAAACGTATCACGAGAGTGATTGGCCCGTCCGTCTGATCCATGTCCTGCCGGTTTGCCATTCCCTGGGCGGGCACAATTGGGCCATTTCGGATGTGTCTTCTGGATCGGGTGGCGAAATTGGCTTTGAAGCGGTCGCTGTCGTATCCAGTTTCCAGAATCCGGCAGCGGCGGGTGAGAAGGTCGATGAGTGCTGTGGTTATCTTGGCACCTCCGAAGAAGGCGGCCCATTCGCTGAAACTGAGGTTCGTCGTGATGAACACGCTGGTGCGCTGTTATATCCGCTGCTGCGCGGAGCTATCTGTGATCGCCGACAGCGCTTCGCTTTTATGAACTCGTGCCGAAGGCGCAGTGGTCTGGATGATACTGCGGGTGACAGTGGGGTTCTGTTTCGCAGGCCTCTTTATAGTTGCAGGATGCTGGCTCAACGACCGAGCCACAGATGGGACGCGGCAACGCCTTTTCAGGAAATACACATTCGCCACCGTAAAATCATAACGGGAGGGAAAGAGCCGTTGACCCGGACATAACCACCGGAAGATAACAATCAGGCGGGTCACTTCTCGACAAAAAAATTTGGTTAGATCTCGGCGGGAAACAACAAACTGACACCTGATAGAACATGACTGTCGAAATCATACTGGTCCTAGCCCTTCTTTCATTGGCGGTTCTTTTCATCGCGATGGAGTGGTTGCCGGTCGACGTCATTACGCTGTCCCTCCTTGCGGCTCTCGTCGTTTCAGGCGTCCTGACACCTGCCGAGGCTTTCTCGGGTTTCGCGAACGAGATGGTGATCATTCTGGCTTCAGTGTTTGTTTTATCCAGCGCTTTGATCAAATCCGGTGTGATGGAATGGCTTAGCGGAAGCATTCGGAACTTGGGTGGCAAGACGGAATGGCGCGGCATGGGCATGTTGCTGACCATCGCTGCCGCTACCTCCGCCTTTTTGAGCAACACGGTTGCAACCGCAATACTCATGCCAGCCGTGCTCCAGATCGCAAGAAACGCACAGGCCAGCCCGAGCCGGTTTCTCATGCCGGTGGCATACGCTTCGATCCTTGGAGGAGCATGCACGTTGGTCGGGACGTCGACGAACATCGCGGGAAGCGCCATGGCAGCGCACTTGGGACTGGAACCTTTCTCAATGTTCGAATTTCTGGAGATTGGCTTAGTAATGGCGGCCTGCGGCATCGTTTGGCTGGTGTTCTTTGGCAGCCGTCTGGTGCCGGCTCGCGCGCCAGTGGAACTTGAGGATGAGTTTGGGAAACCTGATTATCTGTCGGCACTCGTGGTTCCGCGAGGGTCACGTGCCGACGGACGGACGATTGGCGAGCTCAAGCTAGGGGAGTTCAATGTGACCGCGCTCGCAGCTGTTCAAGCCGGCAAGCGCCTGCGCCCTCATCACCGGCGCAAGCTGCATGAGGGGGATCTCCTGATTGTGAGGGCTTCGCGCCAAGACCTGCTTCGCGCCGAAGCTCAACTCGGATTGGCAATCGATGCCACTCAGCATTTCTCCGTGCAGGACCTTCAACCCGAAGAGATCGCTATGGCAGAGGCGGTTTTGCTGTCGCAATCAAACTTAGTTGGCCGAACCCTGAAACAGACAAATTTTCACCGCAGATACGGTGTCACCGTCGTGGCAATTCACCGCCCTGGTCACGCCCGGCCGGCCAAAATCGAAAACCTGCGGCTTCAAGTTGGGGATGTTCTTTTGCTGCAAGGCGCACGGGAGGAACTTGAGAAGCTGAAGGGAAACCGCAATCTTTGGGGCCTATTGGAAGTGGAGAGCAGAGTTCTCACTCATCAGCAGGGTGTGATTGTAATAGGGATAATCGCGATGGCCGTGCTGCTCGGAGCATCGGGAATTCTGCCCTTGTCGGTTTCGCTGCTTTCGGCTGCGCTGGTGCTTGTCATGGCGCGGTTTGTCACCATGGAAGAAGCGTACCGGTTCATTGAATGGCGCCTGCTTGTTTTAATCGCCGGACTCACCAGTTTTGGCGGGGCCATGGTCAAGACGGGTACTGCGGCCTATCTGGCAGACTTGATCGTTAGCGCAACTCTGCCATTCGGTGTTACTGCCTCCATGGCGGCTTTCGCGGTTCTCACCATTCTGCTCACGCAGCCGATGTCAAACGCGGCAGCCGCATTGACGGTGTTACCGGTAGCCGCTGCTTCGGCCGATGCCTTGGGGGTTGATGCGCGCTCGCTGGTGGTTCTGGTCACGCTTGCTGCCTCGCTTTCCTTCATCACGCCGTTCGAGCCCGCCTGTTTGCTCGTCTATGGCCCGGGACGCTACCATTTCCGGGACTTTGTCCGGGCCGGTCTGCCGCTGACAATAATCTGCCTCACTCTATTGCTGACACTCGTTCCAGTGTTCTGGCCGCTTTGAATCCTCCGCTGAATTCCGCTTTCGCGGGTGGGCATCTCCGATGGGCGCGTGAAGAGCCATGCCGTCCGCGCCTGCCACAGCAACAGGTTTATGCTCAAGGGGGCATCACGCACCGATGGCCGACAGCGGTTCTTCCGGAGCGACGGGGTGAAACTTTCATTAATGTAATGTTTGCAGATGCTTACGCTTGCATCACTTGCGCTTCGTCGCGCGTTGCGAAACCTGTCCCTGCTGGTCCGCGCGGATCACCGGCACAGGCGGATTGATAGGCGTCAATGCGGCTCCAGATGGCCAAGGGTACTACTTTTTGCAACTACTCACCAATTAAAGGCCCTGCTGACATGCCGGAACACGCGTGCCCCGTTCGTATTGATGACATGTCTCCTGCTTCCGGAAAGTCCCGCAAATGCCGGTTGTTCCAACGTGTGCTTGTGTGCCTCGACCGTTCTCCCAACTCTCAGCGCGTACTGGAGAAGGCTGTAGAATTGGCGAAGCTTCTGGAGGCACCGCTAACGGCAGTCAGAATGTCTTCCGAACCGGGCAATGACTTTCGGGCTGTGGACCCGGTTGACTGGGAACTTGCAAAACGTGACGAACTTGAGCGTTTGCGCGAATTGGCGGTGTCCGCGAACGCACCAGGGGACATTCATCTTGAGATCCTAACCTGGCCGGAAATACTGACGGTTTGCCGAAAGGCCGATGCCCAAGAGCGCGCGCTGACTGTGATTGGCGCGGGAGAGCACAAGGAAAAAGGCAGCCAGCGGTTTGGCGGAACCAGCCGCGATTTGATTGATTCCCTGCCGGGTTCGGTCTTCATTGTTCCTGCGCCCTTGGCGGGCGGAAGGGGAAACGGCCCTGAACGGCGTGTCCTTGCGCCGCTTGATGGATCGTCCGAGGCGGAAGCAGCCCTCAGGATTGCGGCGCAATTTGCATCGAAACGGGATGCTGAGCTGGTTCTTATTCATGCCATTGAAGAGGTGGCGGCACCGGCTTCGGGACAGGCCAGGCGCGAGGAAAAGGCGTTGTGTGAACGCTTGATGTCCCACCGTGAGCGCGTAGCGCAAAACATGCTGGAACGTGTCAGGCGTTTGATCCCCGGCAACGGAGTCCGCAGCCGGGTGCTGCGCGCGCGGAATCCGCGGCAGGCTCTTGCTCAGTCGATTTTGGAAGAACAGGGCGAACTTGTGGTGCTATCCGCGCGCGGAATGGGCGGCGATCCCGAACTTTCGGTGGGCAGCACAGCCGATTATCTCATCTCACATGCGACGACACCGGTGCTGCTGGTGCGGACCAAGGCCGGGGAACTGCCGCAGCGGAGCGCGGAGGCTCCTCCCAGGCGTCCGGGCACGGTTCACGATGGCACGTGATCTCGGAAAAACCGAGCAAGGCCAAGAGACTGCCGGGGCTGCATCCCAGGGCGCCTTACACGCAATCAAGGCGGGGCAGCCAGAGCCCGTCGGCGTCTGGCTGCACTTGAACGCGATCCGGAGCTGGCTCGGCACCGCCCGTGCCGCTTGTCACAAGCCGCCAGCCGAAGCGGAAAAAGCAGCGGAATGGCTGCTTGACAACGAATACCAGATCCGGCGCGCAGTTGCTCAAGTCGAGGAGGACATGCCGGCGCAATTTTACTGCCGTCTCCCCCGCCTTGCGGCCGCGGAGTTCGAGGGGGTGCCGCGCGTATTTATCGCGGCTGACTGTTACATGGATGCTGTGCACGGGCAAATAGGGCTCGCCTCTGCCACCGATTTCATTGGCTCCTACCAGGATGGGCAATCGCTGCGCATTGCCGAGCTGTGGGCGTTCCCAGCCATGCTCAGGCTGATTTGCCTGCAGGCCATCGTCGCTGCCGTGTCGGATCTTTTCCCTGATCTTGAAATGCCCTTCCGGATGGCGCCTGCGGCGGCTGCGGGCAGCGAGCGTGATCCGACTGAGACGATGTCGCGTGCGATCGTGGCGCTGGGGGTGATTTCACGGGTGCGCTGGAAGGACTTCGTCGAGGCTTCAAGCCATGCGGAGTCCATTCTGCGCGCCGCGCCGGACGGGCTCCACGCGGCAATGGATTTCGAAACCCGTGATATGTACCGCAACGCTGTCGAGGAACTTGCGGACGGTTCCGGCTGGACGGAAACGGCGATCGCCAGCGAGGCGGTCAAGCTGTGCGCCGCGCAGGCGGGCAGCCGCCGCCGTGCGCATGCAGGCTGGTGGCTCATTGGCGGGGGCAGGCGTGAACTGGAACGGCGCACCAGTTTCCGCCCAAAGGCTGCTGCCGTCTTGAAACGCTTTGCCCTGGTTTATGCCGAAAGCGCGTTTCTCCTAGTGCTTCTGGTATTTACGCTGCTGGCGCTTGCGCCGCCCGTTCTGCTTATGCGTGCCAGCGGCGCCGGCCCGGCCGCGCTGGCCGCTGTCACTGTTCTCTCAGTCATTCCGGCGTCGATCATCGGTGTGACACTGACCAACTGGATTATCACCCTCACCGTTCCGCCACGCATCCTGCCCAAGATGGACTTTGAGAAGGGCCTGCCGGAAGGATACGAAAGTGCGATCATCGTCCCGGTGATCTTTCGGACACGAAACGAAACAGCACCGCTTCTGCGTCAGCTTGAAAGACACTGGCTGACCAATCCCGATCCAAGGCTGCGGATCGTTTTGCTCAGCGATCTGGGGGACGCGGAACAGGCGGTTATGCCGGGTGATGCCGGCATCGAGGCAGCCCTGAAGTCCGGTATCGCAGCATTGAACGCGAAATATGCGCCGGAATCTCCGTTCGTGCTGATGCACCGCCGCCGCCGCTGGAACCCGTCTGAGGGTGTCTTCATGTGCTGGGAACGCAAGCGCGGTAAGATCGAAGAGTTCAATGAGTACCTGCTTGGCGCAGGGAGGGACGCTTTTCCGGTCAGTGAAGGCGATACCGGCTCCCTTCGGAAGATCCGTTTTGTAACAACTTTGGACGCCGACACCATGGCGCCCCCAGGCACGGTCCGGCGGATGATCGGGACACTGGCGCATCCGCTCAACCGGCCCGGGTTCGATCAATCGGCAAGCCGGGTAACGGCGGGCTACTCCATCATTCAGCCCAGGATCGAGATCTCGCCAGCCGCTGGGGCAGCTTCAATTTTTGCACGGCTCTATACCGGCGACACCGCCATCGACATCTATAGCCGCGCGGTCTCGGATGTTTATCAGGACCTCTTCGGTGAAGGGATCTTTACAGGCAAGGGGACTTACGACGTTGCCGCCTTCCACCGGAGCCTGAAGGGCAGGGTGCCGGAAAATGCACTAACCAGCCACGACCTTTTTGAAGGGCTGCACGGGCGCACCGGCCTTGCATCCGACATCGTGCTCTACGAAAGCTTTCCGGCGCGCTATCCCGAATACGCGCGCCGCCTGCATCGCTGGGTACGCGGTGACTGGCAGCTGCTGCCATGGCTGAAAGCTTCGCCGCCAGGGCACGGCGGACAGAGAGTGCGGTCTCACTTCTCGCAGATCGACCGCTGGAAGATAATCGACAACCTGCGCCGCAGTCTTGTCGCGCCGTCGCTTGTTCTTCTCGCGGTCTGCGCCTGGCTGGCAATGCCGCGCGCGGCGCCGGTCTGGACGCTGCTGATTGCCGCGGCACCGGGCTCCTATCTGTTCACCGACCTAGTGATGGGGCTTTCGCGCGGCCGCCGCCGCGGCACGGTCCGGCACCGGACCCGCCGGTTCGCTGATCATGCCGGACGCTGGGCTCTGGAGGTTGCCTTCATGGCGCAGGGGGCGCTTGTTTCGCTCGATGCCGTCCTGCGGACGCTTTGGCGGTTGTTTGTGACCCGCAGGCGCATGCTGGAATGGGTCACTGCCGCTCACGCTGCCGCGCGCGGTTCGGACCGGCGGGCGGGCTACTGGGCCGCCATGGCAGGTGCGCCGGTTCTGGCCGCCAGCATTACCGGAATTCTGACGGTGCTGGCCCCCCAGGCGCTGCCGGGCGCGCTCCCGCTTCTCGTGGTCTGGCTCCTGTCGCCTGAGATTGCGCAGTTGATCGGACGGCCGCTGCCGAGGCGTCAAGAGCGGCTCAGCGATGACGACAGGTGTTATCTCAAAGGGATCGCAAGACGAACCTGGCTTTTTTTCGAGACCTTTTCCGGCCCCAAGGACAATTGGCTGCCGCCGGACAATTACCAGACCGGGACGCATGAAGAGATTGCGCACCGGACCTCGCCGACGAATGTGGGGATGCAGTTTCTTTCCAGCCTGACGGCACTCGATCTGGGCCATGCGGGGCTTTGCGAGATAAATACCCGGACGCAACAGGCCCTATCGGCACTTGGCCGCATGGACCGGCACCGGGGGCACTTTCTGAACTGGATCGACACGCAGACGCTTGCGCCACTGGAGCCGCGTTACATTTCGACCGTCGACAGCGGCAATCTTGCAGTATCGCTGATAACCCTCGAGGAAGGGCTGCGGGAAGCGTCCGGCGGCCCGGCAATCTCTCTGGCCATCTGGTCAGGGCTCGGAGATACGATGACGCTTCTTAGGCAAGCGGTGATGGGGCTTCAGGGCGGCCTGCGCACACCGCTTCTTGCACGAATGGACAATCTGCTGCACACCGCCGCGGCCGTTTGCGACCGTCCGTCTGCGTGGCAGGAAACGGCCGTCCGGCTTCATGAGGAAGAGCTTCCCGCCCTTGCCGCCGAAATTCTCGAAGCACTCAACGCTTCTCCGGAAACGGACTCGCGCGAGCTTCACCTGTGGCTGGAACGCTGTCAGCATCATGTCGGCAGCCTGGTCCGGGATTTGTCAGTGTATTTCCCATGGCTTGAGATGCTTTCGGCACCGCCTGAAGGGGCAGAGGCGCTTGCCGCCGAGCTTTCGGAACTGCTGCCCGCCGATATGCCGCTGTCGCGTGCGGAAGACCTGGCGAAGGCGGGCAGAACGGCAATCGGCCCGGCACCCGCCTGCCGCTGGAGGAGCGGTCTTCTTGCGGCTATCGGGCAGGGCATTAAGGCTCAGATGGACCTGCGCCAAAGCCTCCTCGACAATGCCGGCAAATGCGCAGACTTCGCCGAAGCGATGGATTTCGGTTTCCTCTACGACCGCGAGACCTCGACGTTTTTCATCGGATACAATCTGAGCCAGGACCGCATGGATGAGCACCGCTATGACCTGCTTGCGTCCGAAGCACGGCTTGCGAGTTATTTCGCTATTGCGAAAGGGGATGTGCCGGCAGAGCACTGGTTTTCATTGGGCCGTCCGATGTCACGCGAGGGTGGCGCGCTCAGGGCGTTGTCGTGGAACGGCTCCATGTTCGAATACCTGATGCCGGCGCTTCTGATCCGGAGCGAGCAGGACCAGCTCCTTGGGCAGAGTGAGGCGGCAGCGGTTGATGTCCAGATCCGCTGCGGCGGTAAGCTGCGTCTTCCGTGGGGCGTGTCCGAGGCTGCATTTGCAGCGCGCGATGCCAGGCAGGCCTATCAGTACAGCGCATTCGGGGTCGCTGGCCTTGGGATGAAACAAGGGCTGGCAGAGGACTATGTGGTCGCGCCTTACGCCAGCGCCCTGGCTTTGGCCGTCAAACCGCATACCGCTACCGCAAACCTGAGGCGGCTGGACGCTATGGGCCTCCTGGGCCGGTATGGGTTCTATGATGCTGTCGACTTCACGCCTGCGCGCATTCCGGAGGGCCGCAAATACACGCCCGTCCGGGTATTCATGGCCCACCATCAGGGAATGCTGCTGGCTGCAATCGACAACATCCTCATGGGCGACCTGCTGCCCAAGCGGTTTAACCGCAACCCCCGCATCGCCGCGGTGGACCTCATCCTGCATGAGCGGATTCCCTGGGAGTATGTGCCAGAGCCGCTCCCGGACCCGGGTCTGGAACCGCTCGAGAAGCAGCGCCGGTCCGTCCCGAAGCTGCATGGATGGCGGCCGCCTGCCGGGGAGACGCCGCAGCTCCATTCATTTGGAAACACCCGCCTGTCAATTTGGATCGATGATGCTGCCCGAAGTTCGGTCTGGTGGCATGGGCAGTCCATTACGCGATGGGCCGGAGACCCGTCAGCGCCTGCCGGAAATGCGCGGCTGTATCTGCGCGATGCGGAAACCGGTGAGGTCTTCGGTTTCGGCCGGGGCGCCACGCAGGACCCGGATGTTACATTCTATCCGGAGAAGGCGGCGTTTCATGCCCGCCACGGCGGTATCGCTGCAAGCCTTGAGATGTCGGTGGCCGCCGCCGACGATGTTGCGATCCAACGGGTCGGGCTTGTCAATCACTCGGACAAAAGCCGCGAGATCGAGGTTACATTCTTCTCGGAGCCAGTGCTTTGGCCGAATGCCGCGCACGAGCGGCATCCTGCATTCAGCAAGCTTTTTATTAAAAGCGAGCTTTTGCCCGGCACGAAGCCGCTGGCTTTCATCCGCCGCCCGCGAAAACCTGGGGACCAGCCGCCTGTGCTGCTGCAGCAGCTTGTCATCGAAGATCCATCAGTCCAAGCTGCGGGATACGAAACCGACCGCCGCGTCTTCCTTGGGCGGCACGGTGATCCGGCCAGGCCGGAAGGGCTCCGGCGCGACCTGACGGAAACGGCGGGCTGGACGCTCGACCCTGCCGCGGTGATGCGCGCGCGGGTGGTTCTCCGCCCCTGGGGAACCGCCAGCTTTGCCTTCGTCACGGTTGTCGCGGGTTCACTTGAAAGTGCGGTGGAGATCGCCCGCCGCTACAATGGCATGGCCGCACTCGACTGGGTGCGCGAAGACGCGGAGCGGGCTGCGGCGGTGGCCGCCGCAGCTCTCGGAACCGGGCAGTCCGAGATTGAGGACGCCCAGGCGCTGTGCAGGCGGCTTGTCCTGCCTCCGGTGAAGCCGGCGGACACGTTGCGAGGGGAGCTTCCGGGCCAGGCAGACCTTTGGAGCCTGGGGCTGTCGGGTGATCATCCGGTCATCCTTGTCAGGCTTGCAAACCCGGACTCTGACGGGCTGCTGCCGACCGTGATCCGGGCCCATCACTGGTGGAGGCGCAATGGGCTTAGTTCTGACCTCGTGATCCTGGGCCTATCCGCCTCGAGCTATGACGAACCGGTCAGTGCCAGCGTGCGCGGCATTCTCCGCAATGCCGGACTTGACGAGCGTTTGGGCGGTGCAGGCGGCGTGCACCTTCAGAGCATCGACCGGATCTCACCCCGGCAGCGGCACGCGCTCGAAACCCTGTCGCGGATCGTTCTCGACGGGCAGCCGGAGACACTGCCTGCTGCATTGCCGCCCCGGCCGGAAGCCCATGCCAAGCCGCCGTTTTTTGAAGCGGCGGCGCCATGGCGCCAGCACACCGTCAAGCCGGTCCCAAGGCCGGATGGCCTTCTCTTCGGCAATGGAACCGGCGGTTTTTCCGCGGACGGCAAAACCTATGTGATCCATCTGGCTTCAGGCCAGCGCACACCGGTGCCCTGGTGCAATGTCATCGCGAACGAAAATTTCGGTTGCATCGTCTCGGAAGCCGGCCTCGGGTTCACATGGAGTCTGAACAGCGGCGAGTACCGGCTGACCCCATGGCCGAACGACCCGGTTTCAGATCCGCAGGGCGAAGCGCTGTATCTGCGGGATGAGGAAACGGCCGAAATCTGGACAACGACGCCGCTGCCGGCAGGAGATGTCGAACCCTGCCGGATTGACCACGGGGCCGGTACCACGGAATGGCGCCGGAACAGCAAGGGGCTCGAACAGCGTCTCACGGTTCTGGTTCCGGCCGATGCGCCGGTGAAAGCCGTCAGGCTGATGCTGCGCAATCCTGGCAGCGAACCCAGGCGGGTAACTGCTACCTATTACGCGGAATGGCAGCTTGGCGGGCTCTACAGCCCTTCACATGCGCATGTTTCCTGCGGATACGACACCGATGCACAAGCGCTGACAGCGCGCAACGGCTGGTCCAGCGAGTTCGCCGGCCGCGTTTCATTTCTTGCCTCCAGCCACCCGCCGCACGCTTTGTCGTATGACCGCAGCAGTTTCCTCGGGACCGGGGATACATCCCGTCCGGAAGCCCTGACGCGCTGGGACCTTGGCAGCCTGCCAAGCCATGTCAGCGACCCCTGCGCCGCTTTTCAGGTGCATCTCGACCTTCCCCCGGGCGGCAAGACCGAAGCGGTCTTCATTCTGGGAGATGCCGCCAGCCGTGAGGAAATGAGAAAACTTGCGGAAGAATGGACGGCACCCGGTCGGTTCGAAGAGGCTGAGCAGGAAAATTCAAGGGTTTGGGACAAGCGGCTGGGGGCGGTGCAGGTCAAGACGGCCGATCCCGCTTTCGATCTGATGGTGAACCGCTGGCTGCCCTATCAGGCGTTCGCTTCGCGCATTTTGGCGCGTGCGGGCTACAGCCAGGCAGCGGGGGGTGTCGGTTTCCGCGACCAATTGCAGGATATGATGGCCTTTCTCATCTCTGATCCGTCCCGCGTCCGCAGCCACATCCTGGATTGCGCCGCAAAGCAGTTCGAGGAGGGAGACGTTTTGCACTGGTGGCACCCGCCGCTGGGGCGCGGTGTCCGGACCCGGTGCTCGGACGACATGCTGTGGCTGGTCTATGCGACACACCGTTATGTTTCCGCCACCGGGGACGCGGCCATTCTCGACGCGAATGTCCCCTTCCTGACCGCACCGGAGCTGGCCGAGGACGAGGATGACCGCTATGCGGCCTTTGAAACTTCCTGGGAGGCGAGACCGCTTTATGACCATTGCCGGCGGGCGCTTGAACGCGGCTTGACCGAGGGGCAGCATGGGCTGCCGCTGATGGGCGGCGGCGACTGGAACGACGGTATGGACAGGATAGGCCGCCAAGGGCGCGGCGAAAGCGTCTGGCTGGCCTGGTTCGGGTCGGTGTGCGCGGATGCCTTTGCCGGCCTCTGTACCCGGAAGGGCGATGACACCCAGGCGCAGAAATGGCACGCGTGCTCTGCGGCGCTTAGGCGCGCGGCAGACAGCGCTGGCTGGGACGGAGCATGGTACAAAAGAGCCTTCGACGATGACGGCGAGCCCTGGGGGTCGGCAGGCAACGAAGAGTGCCGGATCGACAGCATTGCGCAGTCATGGGCGGTGCTGGCCGGTGCACCGGACAAAGCCCGCGCCCGCAAGGCGGTGCAGTCTGCCGCGGCCCGCCTCGTTGACCGGGAGCTGCGACTTGTGCGCCTTCTGGCGCCTCCCTTCGAAAACACTCCGCGCGATCCTGGCTATATTCGCGCCTATCCACCCGGTGTTCGCGAGAACGGAGGCCAATACACCCATGCCGCGACATGGCTCGGCCTTGCCTTTGCAGGGCTCGGCGATGCCCGGGCCGCGCGCGAAATCTTCGATCTGATCAACCCGGTACTGCGCACGGCCACCGCGCCGGAAGCCGCGCTGTACCGGGGGGAACCCTATGTGATGGCTGCCGATGTGTATGGGGTTCCGCCGTTTGAAGGGCGGGCAGGCTGGACATGGTATACCGGCGCCGCCGCCTGGGCCTGGCGCCTGGCCGTCGAGGGAATACTTGGGCTTGAGCTTTGCAATGGCCGGCTGCGGGTCGCGCCCTGCCTGCCGCAGGACCACAGCGGCATCAAGGCAGAGGTGAAAGGGCCGCGGGGCACAATCGCGCTCACCCTTGCGCCGGCGGGAGCTTCGGAGACCGGTTCCGGTCTGCAAGACGGTGCGCCGGCTGCCGGTTTCACCGAGGTGGAATTTCCGGAGGACGGATCAGTGCTGGCCGTTCACATTGCGGCTGGCGGGCAATCCGGCGCTGCAACGGAAACGAGCTGACGGATGGCGCCGCCAGCCAGCCAGTGATCCTTTCTCCACGCGGGCACCTGGGGTTACCCGTCAGACGAGCCCTGGAGGTTTCAAAACGGGGATTTTCCGGCGCCGGCCACGGAAACGGCCGCGGCATAGGGGCCTTTTTCACCCTCCATCACGCGAAACCTAAGCAGAGTGCCTTCGGTGAGCTGGTCCCACACGTCCGCTGTCAGAGCGTCCCGTTGAAAGTACACCTCGCGCCCGTCATCAGCACGGACATACCCATAGCCCAGCTCTTTTTCCAGCAGCGAGATACGGCCTTGCAGCACTGGAGGGTGGCGTTTGACCTCAATGGCGGCCATTGTCTTCTTTTGCCGTTTCAGAAGCTTTTCGGCGGCGGAAAACGCCCGGTTCAAGGCAAGTGCCAAGTCCTCCCTGGCGCTGCCCTTGGCTGATTTCCGCGTTACTGAAATATCCGGGCCTGGCACGCTAAGTGTGAGCCGGACCCGGTACTCCCGGCCCGAAACTTTGCGTTTCTGCGGCGCTTCAATAACGGTCTCACAGCCAACGATCCGGCTGTTGATCCGCTCAAGAGCCTCAATCCGCCTGGCGACCAGCGCCTCCACCGATGGGGAGGGGTCGACATTGCGGTATGTTACAATTGGCTCGGTCTGCATTTTGAACCCCCTATTGCAAACTCAGCGGGCCGCCAGACGGCCGAAAACTTCTGATCAATAACAGGGCCGGGTGTAGTAGGTTCCGTCCCCCCGCGCGTAGGCGCATCGCCCGGCTGCGTTGTTCTGCGCAACCAGTGTTCCGGCTGCCGCGCCGGCCAGCGCCGCGATCAGGCGCCAGTCATCGTCGGCCTTAAGTGCGTCCGCCGTAATCAGCCCAGCCGCTGCGCCAGCGGTTATTCCAACAACGGTGCGCTGTTCGGGAGTGAGATTTTCGCAAGCAGGGAGGACTCCCAAGGCGATCAGCAAGGATGCAATCCTGAATTTATGCGGCATTTCCTTACCTCCATCGTATTTTGCTTTTCACCAAGGGAGCGGGAATTTCCTGGAGCGCCGGCCACCCCCCTGAATTACCCGGCGCTCCAGCCCCGACATCCTCGCCGCTGATCTTCCGGCCCGGTTGTGTCGAGGAAGGGAAATCATCGGCACATCAAGGACTCGAAAGAGGACTGCGGGCTGCCGCAGCCCAACCTGACATCTCCTCCCACCGTAGCTTTCGAGACATTCTTCGGTCCGTCCTCATGTTCGGTCTTCGGCCCAGAATGTCCCCTGCCGGGCAAGCGGTCATTGATTGCGGTCAATCGGAATTCCCTTAATCGCGGCGGAAGAACGGCCAGAAGGGGCTGCGCATCAATCCAAGGGGGTGCCTGCCGTGACAAACTTGACCGGCGTTGCGGCTGCGTCGGCACCGCACCTAGTGACAGCTGACGCGGGCCGCTGAGACGCTGCTGCGTTTGGCGGGCAAGGGGGCAGTGCAGAGATGACGCACAAGAAGATGCTGTTTTATTCGAAGGCGCGCGAAAAGCTCCTTCGCGGTATGACGGCACTTGCCGAAGCAGTGCGCGTGACGCTGGGGCTGCGCTCGGATTCCGTTCTGCTGCAAAAAAATGGGGCGCCGCTGATCACTGAGGCGGGTCCAGGAGCCCGGCATCGGCTGGCACTGCACCGCACCCGGCAAGCCTCAACAGAACGCCTTCATCGAAAGCTTCAACGGCAAACTGCGCGATGAATGTTTGAGCGAAACGCTCTTCAGTTCACTGGCCGAGGCCAGGGAAACACTGGAAGAATGGCAGGAGGATTACAACACCTACAGACCCCATCGGCGCTCGGAAACCTGACGCCCAGGGAGCTTGCTGAGAAAGTGATGATGGACAAACTGACGGCACAGCTCCATCAAATCAGACCTAAGGACTTTCCCCGAGGTGGAAGAAACTTCGGGCTCAGGTCAAATATTCCGTTCAAAACTGGCCGCTCGTCCTCCCGCGCGGGGGCACGCGGTTTACTCGGCAGCAGCGGCCGGATGATCTGCCACTCCGCATCGCTCAAGTCAAAACGCGCCATGATCCATCTCCAGTTTCGAACAGTGAATTACAGGAGGCGGCGCTTGGGAATCCGGTTCATGGGTGCGGAACCTAGTCCGAGCGCGGCATGCCGAACTCGATCTGCTCGCGGCTGAGGTCCGGCTCCTGGCAATGGGCCAGGATTTCCGCGCGCACGGCTTTGCCAAGGTCGAGCGCACCTGCGAAATCCTCCGCCTCTGCCCGCATGGGATCGCTCACGTGTACGGAAACCGGCGCGCGGCGCGGAAACCATTGGCGGCTGTCGCGCAGGATCGAGCGCGTTCCCGCCAAGGTCACCGGCACGACCGGCACGCCCGCCCTTGCCGCGATATGGAAGGCGCCGGGATAGAAGCTGAGCAGCCCAGGCATGCGTCGCAACCGTCCCTCAGGGAACACCACAAGCCGCTCGCCGGCGCGGACGGCAGCAAGGATCGCATCCTCCGCCTCGCGCAGTCCACTTGGAGCATCCGCGACGAAGATTGCACCGAGACGGCGCAGGAATGGTCCGGCGACGATCTGGCGCGCGAACCGCTCCGTCACAACGAAGGTCAACGGCCCGTCGATTGCCGCGGACAAGACCCCTCCGTCGAGATAGCTCGCATGGTTCGCGACGATCACGATGTCGCGTTCAGGAACCACGGACAGGCGTTCGACCCCGAAACGGATTCCGGTGAGCCGGAACAAGGTGCGGATCGCCCCCCCGACCACCGTGTGCCGCCATCGCCGCACCGGCAAAACGACGACCAGCGGCCAGACGAAGACGGCAAGAAGCAACAGCACGCTCCACCACCAGCCGGCAAAGGCGTACCTGCCCACGGTACGGGCACCGCGCATCAGGCGTCCGGCGGCTGCAGAAGCGGTCAACCGTCCTAGCTGCCACCACAGCCCCGGGCCGGGCTGGCCCAGCGTGCCGGTCTCGTAGAACTCGCGTGTTGTCGATCGGCGGATCTTGCCGCTTGAGGTCTTCGGCACTGCATGCGGCGGTACGAGCACGATTTCCTCGGGCGGTATCTCGAGTATCGATGCGGAAGCCTCCAGAATGCGCGTTTCAAGATCCGCGAGCGCCGCGGGATCGGTGAGCCGGGTTTCAGCGACCACGATCAGCTTCTCGGTCGCCGTTTCCTTATCGGTCCCCGCAATCACCGCGACGCATCCCTTGCGCACGCCTGCGACGTCGCCGACGCACTCCTCCAGTTCGTGAGGATAGACGTTGCGGCCCGCGCGTATGATCACGTCTTTGACCCGGCCTGTCAGATAGACGTCGCCCTGGAAGATGTAGGCGAGGTCGCCGGAGTCGGCCCAATCGCCCTTGAACAGCGTCTTGTTCTTTTCCGGGTTGCGGAAGTAACCGCGGGTCACCGACGGGCCTTTGAACTCAAGCCTGCCCTCATGGCGCTCGGGGGCCTCGCGCCCGGTGTCATCGACGATGCGCACCTGATGGCCCGGCAACGGCTGGCCGCAGGCAACAATTTCGAGCGCTGTAGGGTCATCGGCTGCTGCGGGACGGGCGATGTCTTGCTCAGCGAGCGCGTGCCGCTCGACGCGATCAACGATCGGCATCCTCCGCGGCGGAGGGAAAGCGAGCCCTACGGAGCTTTCCGCCAGGCCATAGACCGGCGCCATGGCCGTGGGCGCAAATCCGTACTTCGAAAACCGCTCGGTAAAGCGGGCGATTGTGCTAGGGCTTACCGGTTCCGCACCATTGACGACCATGCGCAGCGAACTCAGGTCGAGGCCTTTGATGTCTTCATCCGCGACCCGTTTCAGGCACAGCTCGAAGGCGAAGTTCGGCGCCGCCGACAAGGTCGCCCGGTGGCGGTGGATCGCCCACAACCACCGAGCCGGATCGGCGATGAATGCGAGCGGCGGCATAATGATCGCCGGAACCCCGTAATAGAGGCTGCCGAGCCAGGCGCCGATAAGGCCCATATCGTGATAAAGGGGAAGCCAACTCACGAAGATGTCGTTGGAATCGGCCTCCATGACAGTCCCCATCGCGCGGATGTTGGCCAACAGGTTGGCGTGGCTCAGCAACACGCCCTTAGGGTCGCCGGTGCTGCCGGATGTGTACTGGATCAGTGCCGTGTCGGACGGCACCGCCTGAAACGGCGTTTCGATCGGCCGGCCAGATGTGCTGATTTCGGCGACAGTTCGGACGCTCTTCAGGCTTTTCACCATCCCGTAGAGAAGCCCGCCAACGCGGCCGGTCAGTTCGTCGGTGATCAGCACAACCGCCTCCGCATTCTTCAGAATTCCGGCCTGCCGGCGCAGGTGATCCTCAACCTGGGCGCGACGCAGCGGTGGATATACCGGCACCGGAACGGCGCCGGCCATGACGACGCCGAAAAAGGCGCGGAAGAAGTCGAGGCTTGTCGGAAGCATGATCGCGACCCGCTCTCCCGGCGCGACGCCAAGGTCGATCAGCCCCTGCGCCACCATCCGCGCGGCATCATCGAGTTCGGCATACGAGAACTGTTCTTCGAAATTCTCGCTGTGCCACAAATAGACATGCGGGCGCTGGGAATGCGCGTTGACATGAAAACTGAGAATCTCCAGCAGTGTTTGCGCGTCCTCCGGCGCATGACTCTCCGGCAGTATGATCGGGCGGACCGCTTCGCGTTCTTGCTCATGAAGAATGTCCGGAACGCTGGCGGCGACCGCATCAATGATGTCGCTTGCTGTCGCGGCCTCGACGATCAGTTGATCGGCCAACCTGACGTTGAAGTCGCGTTTGATTCGCAGCAGCAATTCCGCGCGGGCCAAGCTGTCGAATCCAAGATTACGATCGAGGTCGCTGCTGCCACGCACGATCAACGTCTTGCGCCACTCAGGATGCAGCTCCACGGTCAGGTCGCGGATGGTGTTCAAGACACGATCCTCTATCCTGGCGTTGCCGTCTGCGCGATCCGATGCTCGCGCTGGATCGGACGTTCCTGTCATTGGCCTCTCACTATTTTAGACGATGTGGTCTGCTATTGTGCCGGGGCGGAAGCTGTCTGGCAAACCAGTGATCCTCCCCCCTTAAGTGGTACGCCGTTATGTTTAGGAGAACGGAGGAAGTGCGCATCACCGAGCAGACCTGCTACCGCTGGCGCAAACACTGAGCCATTGCCGGACGGAGGATGGGAAAGCATTCCGTATGCTGAACTGCCGGGCTTTGTCGCCACACAGAGGACCGAGGGCATGGACCTGCCGTACAAGCTGACCGTCCAGCCCGAGGAAGTCGCCCGCGCCATTACCGATGCCACTGCCAAGCAGAAAAACATCGCCTATGTGCGGCCGGTCTGGCGGCTGATCATGCTGATCATCCGCAGCATCCCGGAAGGCGTTTTCAAGAAAATGAGCATCTGAGCGGCGCCGCACCCGCCCTGCATGGCGGGCTTGCTTCAGGCTTATAAGTTTTAAGCTTGAAATAAATCCTGCGGCGGCGCTATTGTCGGCAGCAGGCATTATCAGCAAAGGAGCCCCGCCATGCCGGCCATCAGTGTGCATCCCGAAGGGTGGAAGCCCGCCAAAGGCTACGCCAACGGCATGGTCGCAGAGGGCAAGCTGCTGTTTGTCGGCGGCCAGATCGGCTGGACCGCGGATCAGGTGTTCGAGTCGCATGATTTCATCGGCCAGATGAGCCAGGCCCTTCGCAACATCCTCGAAGTGGTCGAGGCCGCGGGCGGCACTGCCGAGGACATTACCCGGCTGACCTGGTATGTAACCGACAAGGCGGAATACCTTGGCCGTCAGGCAGAGGTCGGCAAGGCCTACCGCGCGGTGATGGGCTATCACTTCCCGGCGATGACAATGGTCGTAGTCTCCGCGCTGGTCGAAGATGAGGCCAAGGTGGAAATCGAAGCCACCGCGGTTCTGCCCGGCTGAGGCCGCAGATCAAGCACGGTTTCGTGAACGCTCTTCCCTTGCTCCTGGCCAGCCGCCACATTGCTTGGCGCAGTCAGGGGAGAGAGACATGCGTATCAATGCCGACTTCACCAAACGCGCCGCGGTACACTTCGAGGACACCCCCTGGGTGCCCAGCCCGGCACCGGGGGTAGAGCGCAAAATGCTCGACCGCATCGGCGAGGAAGTTGCCCGCGCCACCACCATCGTCCGCTTTGCGCCGGGGTCCGCCTTTGACCCGCACGTGCACGACGGCGGCGAGGAGTTCCTGGTGCTGGACGGCGTGTTCCAGGACGAGCACGGCGATTTTCCCGCAGGCTCCTATGTCCGCAACCCGCCCACCACCAGCCACACGCCCGCCGCGGCAGAGGGCGCGGTGATCCTGGTCAAGCTGCACCAGTTCGACCCTGCGGACCGGACCGAGATTAAAACCCGCACCGATGACGGCGCCGCGCAGCAGCAGCTGTTTCAGGATGCGGTCGAGACGGTGACGCTGCAGACCTGGGCCGCCAATCAGGCGGTCAGCCTGCAGGCGCCCGGCGGGCTGGAGGTCTTTGTGGTGGCCGGCAGCTACAGCGAAAGCGGTGAGGAATTCACCCGCTGGGACTGGCTGCGCCTGCCGCCCGGCAGCCGGTTTGACGCCAAAACCGGCCCGGATGGCGCCAAGGTCTGGATGAAAAGCGGTCATCTTGCGCAAATGACCGCTTAATAGGCATCGGCTGTTTTCACCCTGAAATCAGCTTCTTGCAGGCCGCTCCTTCTTGGGGCGGCACTTTTTTTACTGGTCATCAAAATTTGTCCAGTTGATAAAAAATCAGACTGTGGCACTCTGATGGATAAGAAGAACAGAAAATCAGGGAGACACCCAATGGCGACCAGCCATCAGGCATCCGGCATTCAGGCAGCGCGGCTTGACGCTGCCGGGATCGCTGAGAATTTCTCGGACTTGCACCCGCCCTATGACGCACATGAGGCCGCCGTGGCAGCCGACCGCTGCTACTTCTGCTATGACGCGCCCTGCATGACGGCCTGTCCGACCAGCATCGACATTCCCCAGTTCATCCGGGAGATCCAGGCAGGCCACCCCGAGAGCGCGGCCCGCACCATCTTGGAGCAGAACATCCTGGGCGGCATGTGCGCCCGGGTCTGCCCGACCGAAACCCTGTGTGAAGAGGTCTGCGTGCGGGAGACTGCCGAGGGCAAGCCGGTCGAGATCGGCCGCCTGCAGCGCTATGCCACCGACACGCTGATGGAGAAGGGGGAGCATCCCTTCACCCGCGCCGCCGCCACCGGCAAGAAGGTGGCTGTTGTCGGTGCGGGTCCCGCGGGCCTTTCTGCGGCGCACCGGCTGGCGATGCTGGGTCACGACGTCGTGGTCTATGACGCCAAATCCAAGGCGGGCGGTCTCAACGAATTCGGGATTGCCGCCTACAAGACCACCAATGATTTTGCGCAGCGCGAGGTTGGGTGGCTGCTGCAGATCGGCGGCATCACCATGGATTACGGCAAGAAGCTCGGCGCGGAGCTGTCGCTCGACGCCCTGAAAGAGGCTTATGACGCGGTGTTCCTCTCCATCGGCCTGGCCGGGGTCAATGCCCTGCGCGCGCCGGGCGAGGATATGGACGGCGTCCGCGACGCGGTTGAGTTCATCGCCGAGCTGCGCCAGGCCGATGATCTGACCACGCTGCCGGTGGGCCGCAATGTGGTGGTGATCGGCGGCGGCATGACCGCGGTGGATGCCGCTGTGCAGTCCAAGCTCCTGGGCGCCGAAAACGTCACCATCGCCTACCGCCGCAGCCGCGAGGAAATGGGCGCCAGCCGGTTCGAGCAGGATCTGGCGGCTTCCAAGGGCGTCAAGCTGATGTTCAACGTGATGCCGGTTGCGGTGCACGGCAGCAGTGCGGCAGCCGAGATCGAATTGGAGTATACTGAGGTCGCGGACGGCAAGGTCTCCGGCACCGGCGAGACCGTGCGGCTGGCCGCGGACCAGGTGTTCAAGGCGATTGGCCAGACGCTGGAAGGCCAGCCGGACGCGCTGGCGCTGGAGGGCCGCAAGATCAAGGTGGACGCCAGCGGGCGCACCTCCGTGGCCGGGGTCTGGGCCGGGGGCGACTGCGCCTCGGGCGGCGAGGACCTCACCGTGACCGCCGTGGCCGAGGGCCGCGACGCTGCAATGGACATTCACTCCAGCCTGATGGGCTGAGCCAGTCAGGAACGGGAAACCGTTCCGAGCTAGCCTTAAGAGGAGAGATCAAATGGCTGATCTGACAACAGAATTTCTGGGGATCAAATCCCCCAACCCGTTCTGGCTGGCCTCCGCGCCGCCAACCGACAAGGAATACAACGTCCGCCGCGCATTCGAGGCCGGCTGGGGCGGTGTGGTCTGGAAGACGCTGGGCGCCGAAGGCCCGCCGGTGGTCAATGTGAACGGCCCGCGCTATGGCGCGATCTGGGGTGCCGACCGCCGCCTGCTGGGCCTGAACAACATCGAGCTGATCACCGACCGGCCGCTGCAGACCAACCTGGAGGAAATCACCCGGGTCAAGAAGGACTACCCGGACCGTGCCGTGATCGTCTCGATCATGGTGCCCTGCGAGGAGCAGGCCTGGAAAGACATCCTGCCGCAGGTCGAGGCCACCGGCGCCGACGGGATCGAGCTGAACTTCGGCTGCCCGCACGGCATGGCCGAGCGCGGCATGGGATCCGCGGTGGGGCAGGTGCCGGAATACATCCAGATGGTCACCGAGTGGTGCAAGAAATACTACTCCAAGCCGGTGATCGTGAAGCTGACTCCAAACATCACCGACATCCGCCACCCGGCCCGCGCCGCCCATGCGGGCAATGCCGATGCGGTCAGTCTGATCAACACCATCAACTCGATCACCTCGGTGGACCTGGACAACATGGCGCCGGAGCCGACCATCGGCGGCAAGGGCACCCATGGCGGCTATTGCGGCCCGGCGGTGAAGCCGATTGCGCTGAACATGGTCGCCGAAATCGCCCGCGACCCGCAGACACAGGGTCTGCCGATCTCCGCCATCGGCGGCGTCACCACCTGGCGCGACGCGGCAGAGTTCATGGCGATGGGTGCGGGCAACGTGCAGGTGTGCACCGCGGCGATGACCTATGGCTTCAACGTGGTGAAGGAGATGATCTCGGGACTCTCGAACTGGATGGACGAGAAGGGCTACACCTCCACTCAGGACTTCATCGGCATGGCGGTTCCGAATGTGACCGACTGGCAGTACCTGGACCTGAACTATGTGACCAAGGCCAAGATAAATCAGGACGATTGCATCAAATGCGGCCGCTGCTACGCAGCCTGCGAGGACACCTCGCACCAGGCGATCGCGATGAGCGAGGACCGGGTGTTCACCGTCAAGGACGACGAATGCGTCGCCTGCAACCTCTGTGTGAACGTCTGTCCGGTCGAGGGCTGCATCACCATGGAGGAAGTGCCCGCAGGCCAGATCGACGAGCGCACCGGCGAGGTGGTCTCCGGCGAATACGCCAACTGGACCACGCATCCGAACAACCCGTCGGCAGCGGCCGCGGAGTGAACTGAAACGCACCCCAAAGGGCGTGTGCCTCCGGCGGGGGTATTTGGAGCAAGAGGAAAGGGCGGTCCAAACGGGCCGCCTTTTGTTGCGTCAGCTTTTGGGCGTAAGCATCCGCCGGTACAGGGTTTCCAGATACTCAGGTGCCGCGTCGAACGGGTCTTCCTCGCCCATCAGCGTGCGCACCTGAGCGTCGAAATCCGCGTAATGCTGGGTCAGCGACCAGATCGAAAACAGCAGGTGCTTGGGATGCGCCCGGTTGATCCGGCCGGCATCCATCCAGCCTTGCAGGAGCTGCGCCTTTTCCTCCACCAGCACGTTCAGATCCCCTGCGATCACGTCCTGCAGCCGCGGTGCCCCTTGCACGATCTCATTGGCATAAAGCCGGCTTTCCCGCGGGAAATCGCGGCTCATCTGCAGCTTGCGCCGCACATAGGCGAGGATCTCCTCAAGCGGTTCGCCCTCCGGGTTCAGGCTGCGCAGCGGGTCCAGCCAGGTGTCCAGCAGCCCCGTCATCAGCTCGTTGAAGATCGCTTCCTTGGAGGGGAAGTAATAGAGCAGGTTCGGTTTCGACAGCCCGGCCGCCTTGGCGATCTGGTCCACGGTCGAGCCGCGGAAGCCGTGGCTGGAAAACACGTCCAGCGCCGCTTCCAGGATGGCAGCGCGATTCTTTTTCTGAATGCGGGTGGGCGCGCGGTCTGCGGGCATGGTCGTCCTTGTCTGGTTCTGCCGCCTGTGGCCGGCGAAAGCACGGATTTTAACCTGTTTCCGGCAAAGAGGCCGTTTTTTGCAAGGGTCCTGCGGCAATTTCTTGACTGGTGGTGAACCCGTGATAGCGTGAGTTTGACCAGTTGGTCAAATCAATGTCCGGATTGCGAACAGCCCGGCTTGGTAAAAGACCAGCACTCGAAGCCACCTAACACGGCGTCAAGCCGGGGCAAGCCTGCAAAGACGGGCGCACAGGGAAGGAAGCTGAGATGACGTCGCTTGGACAGAATCTGAAAATCAATGGCGACAGGCTGTGGGACAGCCTGATGGAGATGGCCAAGATCGGCCCCGGTGTCGCGGGCGGCAACAACCGCCAGACGCTGACGGATGAGGATGGCGAAGGCCGTGCCCTGTTCCGGAAATGGTGCGAGGAGGCAGGCTGTACCATGGGGCTCGACCAGATGGGCAACATGTTTGCCCGCCGCGAGGGCACTGACCCGGACGCTCTGCCGGTCTATGTCGGCTCGCATCTGGATACCCAGCCGACCGGCGGCAAATACGACGGGGTGCTGGGCGTGCTCGGCGGGCTGGAACTGATCCGCTCTCTCAATGATATGAATATCAGGACCAAACATCCGATTGTTGTCACCAACTTCACCAATGAGGAAGGCACCCGTTTTGCGCCCGCGATGCTGTCGTCGGGCGTCTTTGCGGGCATCCATACCCAGGACTGGGCCTATGACCGGGAAGATGCGGAAGGCAAGAAATTCGGCGATGAACTGAAGCGCATCGGCTGGCGCGGCGAGGAAGAGACCGGCGCCCGCAAGATGCATGCTTTCTTTGAGCTGCACATCGAGCAGGGGCCGATCCTGGAGGCCGAGGGCAAGGATATCGGCGTCGTGACCCACGGCCAGGGCCTTAGCTGGACTCAGGTAACCATCACCGGCAAGGACGCCCATACCGGCTCCACCCCGATGCCGATGCGCCGTAATGCAGGCCTGGCGATGGCGCGCATTCTGGAGGAGGTGGACGCAATCGCCTGGAGCCATGCACCCCATGCGGTCGGGGCAGCGGGCCATATCGACGTCTACCCGAACTCGCGCAACGTGATCCCGGGCAAGGTGGTCTTCACCGTCGATTTCCGCAGTCCGGAGCTGGACGTGATCACCGACATGGAAAACCGCCTGCGCGAGAAGGGCACCCAGATTGCCGAGGCGATGGGGGTGGAGATCGCATTCGAGAAGGTGGGCGGCTTTGACCCGGTGGATTTTGACGCGGGCTGCGTGACCGCAGTGCGCAATGCGGCGGATCGGCTGGGCTATTCGCATCTGGATATCATCTCGGGTGCGGGCCACGATGCCTGCTGGATCAACCGGGTGGCGCCGACCGCCATGGTGATGTGCCCTTGCGTCGACGGCCTCAGCCACAATGAGGCCGAGGAGATCAGCAAGGAATGGGCCGAGGCCGGTGCCAATGTGCTGTTCCACGCGGTGGTTGAGACAGCGGAGATCGTTGAGTAGGGGGCGCTGCCCCCGCGGCCCCTCGGGCCGCTCCCCCGGAGTACTTCGGGAAAGATGAAATAAGCTGCGCCAGACAGCGGAAGAGATAAGTGGAGGCGCCAAAATGCGCCCCGATTCAGGGAGTTATAACCATGAGTAAAGTCATCAGAAACGGCACCATCGTGACCGCCGATCTGACCTACAAAGCTGATGTGCTGATCGAAAACGGGGTGATCACCCAGATCGGCCCGAACCTGAAAGGCGACAAGGAGCTGGACGCCACCGGCTGTTACGTGATGCCGGGCGGGATCGACCCGCATACCCACCTGGAGATGCCCTTCATGGGCACCTACAGCTCGGACGATTTCGAAAGCGGCACCCGCGCCGGGCTGGCGGGCGGCACCACCATGGTGGTGGATTTCGCGCTGCCCAATCCGGGCGAGAGCCTGCTGGACGCGCTGAAGCGCTGGGACAACAAATCGACCCGCGCCAACTGCGATTACTCCTTCCACATGGCGGTGACCTGGTGGGGCGAGCAGGTGTTTGATGACATCAAGACCGTTATCCAGGAGCGCGGCATCAACACCTTCAAGCACTTCATGGCCTACAAGGGCGCGCTGATGGTGAATGATGACGAGCTTTATGCGTCGTTCAAGCGCCTTTCGGAACTGGGCGGCATCGCGCTGGTCCATGCCGAGAATGGCGATGTGGTGGCGGAGCTGCAGGCTAAGCTGCTGGCTGAGGGCAACACCGGCCCCGAAGCCCACGCCTATTCCCGGCCGCCGCAGGTGGAGGGCGAGGCGACCAACCGCGCGATCATGATCGCCGATATGGCGGGTGTGCCGCTGTATGTGGTGCATACCTCCTGCGAGGACAGCCACGAGGCCATCCGCCGCGCCCGGATGCAGGGCAAGCGGGTCTGGGGCGAGCCGCTGATCCAGCATCTGACTCTGGATGAGAGCGAGTATTTCAACAAGGACTGGGACCACGCCGCCCGCCGGGTGATGTCGCCGCCGTTCCGCAACAAGCAGCATCAGGACAGCCTGTGGGCCGGTCTGCAGTCGGGCTCCTTGTCCGTCGTGGCGACGGACCACTGTGCCTTTACCACTGAGCAGAAACGCACGGGTGTTGGGGATTTCACCAAGATCCCGAACGGCACTGGCGGCCTGGAAGACCGGATGCCGATGCTGTGGACCCACGGTGTCGAAACCGGCCGCCTGACCCCGAACGAGTTTGTTGCGGTTACGTCAACAAACATCGCCAAGATCCTGAATTGTTACCCGAAAAAGGGCGCACTCCTGGTTGGCGCCGACGCCGACCTGGTGGTCTGGGACCCGGAGAAGCGCAAGACGATTTCGGCGGATACCCAGCAGTCCTCGATCGACTACAACGTGTTCGAGGGGCATGAGGTGAAGGGCCTGCCGCGCTTTACCCTGACCCGCGGCCATGTGGCGGTGCACGATGGCGAGATCAAGTGCCAGGAGGGCCACGGCAAGTTCGTCGCCCGGGAGGCCAACACCACGGTGAACAAGGCGCTGTCGACCTGGAAAGAGCTGACGGCGCCGCGCCCGGTGGAGCGCACCGGCATCCCGGCAACAGGCGTGTAAATCAGGAGCGGGCTGCCGGTATCGGCGGCCCGTTTTCCTGTGTGAAATCAAGGCGAAGATATGAATATGGAACCGACCACCCAGGCAATCCGTCCCGAGGCCGCCGCGTCCGCACCAGCCCCTGCTGACTGCGTGATCGAGGCCAGGAACCTGGACCTGACATTCCAGACCAACGACGGGCCGGTGCATGCGCTGAAGGATGTGAGCCTGGAGATCAACAAGGGCGACTTTGTCTCCTTCATCGGGCCTTCGGGCTGCGGCAAGACCACCTTTCTGCGCTGTATCGCAGCGCTGGAAACACCCACCGGCGGCAGCCTGAGCGTGAACGGCATGACCCCGGACGAGGCGCGGCGCAACCGGGCCTATGGCTATGTGTTTCAGGCGGCGGGGCTGTACCCGTGGCGGACCATCTCCAAGAACATCAAGCTGCCGCTGGAGATCATGGGATATTCCAAGTCGGAGCAGGAAAAGCGCGTTAACCAAGTATTGGAACTTGTTGAATTGTCAGGCTTTGGCGGCAAATTCCCCTGGCAGCTGTCGGGCGGGATGCAGCAACGGGCCTCCATTGCTCGGGCGCTGGCGTTTGATGCCGATATCCTGCTGATGGACGAACCCTTCGGCGCGCTGGACGAGATCGTGCGTGACCATCTGAACGAGCAGCTGCTGAAGCTGTGGGCGCGGACCAACAAGACCATCGGCTTTGTTACCCACTCGATTCCGGAGGCAGTGTATCTGTCCACCAAGATCGTGGTGATGTCGCCGCGGCCCGGCCGGATCCATGACGTGATCGACAGCACGCTGCCCAAGGAACGGCCGCTGGATATCCGCGACAGCCCGGAGTTCATCGAGATCGCCCACCGGGTGCGCGAGGGTCTGCGGGCGGGGCATGGCGATGACTGAATTCGCCAGAACGACCCGCCGGAATTGGGGGGTGACCTGCGTGCACCCCCTGTACACCCCCTGTGCACCGATCGGCTGCCGGATAGGGGAGCCAGTTACAGATGGATGAGAAAAATCAAAAGGCGCCGGGGAGTGATCCTCAGAGTTTGGCGGGATCGGCGACGGTGCGGAGGCTGTCCGGAAAGAGAACTGGGGTGAAATTCAACTCCATAATGGGCGCCGTGTGGATTGCGCTGGGAGTGGCGACTGTTTTTGTCGGGAACAAGACGCACGCGCTTTTGCAAATCGGTCTTGGAGTTGTTCATCTGATAATTGCGGCTTTCAAGTTTGTTGCTGGGCGGAAGGAGGCGCAGCGATGAAAAGCCTTGTTGCTGTCCTCACCGTTGTCGCCGCGATCATCGCCCTTTGGTATGCGGCCTGCGTGCCGATGAACATCAAGGGGGTATTGGATTCCGCCGAGCGGGCAGGGGCTGAAGTCACTCCCGCGACTGCCAAAGAGCGCCGGGACATGAGCGAGATCGTCTTGGTTGCGAAGAACACATTTGCCGTCAATGACACCTGGGTGCAGGAGCGCCCGCGGCTGCCGGCACCGCATCAGGTGGCGGTGGAGCTGTGGGAGACCACGGTGGAGAAGAAGATCACCTCCAAGCGCAGCCTGATCTATCATGGGCAGGTGACGCTGAGCGCCACTTTACTGGGCTTTGCCATTGGCACCGGGCTGGGCATTCTGCTGGCAGTGGGTATCGTGCACAGCCGGGTGATGGATATGTCGGTGATGCCCTGGGCGATTGTCAGCCAGACCATCCCGATCATCGCGCTGGCGCCGATGATCATCGTGGTGCTCTATTCCATCGGGGTGCAGGGGATTATCCCGAAGGCGGTGATCTCGGCCTATCTCAGCTTCTTCCCGGTGGTTGTCGGCATGGTGAAGGGCCTGCGCGCGCCGGATGCGATGCAGCTGGATCTGTTGAAGACCTACAATGCCAATACCTCGCAAGGGTTCTGGAAGCTGCGGCTGCCGTCCTCGATGCCTTACCTGTTTGCCTCGCTGAAGATCGGCATTGCGGCGTCCCTGGTGGGGGCCATCGTGGGCGAGCTGCCGACCGGCGCGGTTGCGGGCCTTGGCGCGCGATTGCTGGCAGGCAGCTATTACGGGCAGACCGTGCAGATCTGGTCGGCGCTGTTTGCGGCCGCGATCCTGGCGGCGGCGCTGGTGGCCTTGCTGGGCCTGATCGAGAAGGTTGTCTTGAGCCGGATGGGGGTGCGGGCATGATGGATGTTTGGAGGGAGGGCTCTGCCCTCGCCGCTGTGCGGCTCACCCGGGATATTTTTGGCCAGAAGAACAAGGGGATCAAGTCATGGTGATGGTAGTCCTTGCCGTTCTTGTCTGGTGTCTGGGGTGGTGGCTGAACAGCCGGCTGGCGAACAGCCCGGCGTCGAAAACCCGGGCGGTGCAGCTGCTGGTGCCGGCCATCTTCGGCATCACCGTGCTGCTGGTCTGGGAGCTGCTGGTGCGGGGGCTGGAGGTGTCGCTGGTGATCCTGCCTGCGCCGTCGGTGATTGCGGAGCGGTTCATGGCGAGCCTTCCCATTCTGTGGGCGGATTTTGCCCAGACCATCCTGAAGGGCGCGCTTGGCGGCTATGTGATCGGCTGCGGCGCGGCCTTCCTGACCGCGATCCTGGTGGACCGCAGCGATTTCCTGCGCCGCGGGCTCTTGCCGGTGGGGAACTTCGTCGCCGCGCTGCCGATTGTCGGCACCGCGCCGATCCTGGTGATGTGGTTCGGCTTTGACTGGCAGTCCAAGGCCGCCGTGGTCGTGGTCATGGTGTTCTTTCCGATGCTGGTGAACACCGTGGCGGGGCTGCGCGAGACCTCGGCCATGCAGCGCGATTTGATGCAGACCTACGCCGCGACCTACTGGCAGAGCTTCTTCAAGCTGCGCTTGCCGGCGGCGCTGCCGTTTGTGTTCAACGGGCTCAAGATCTCCACCACCCTGGCGCTGATCGGCGCGATCGTGGCGGAGTTCTTTGGCTCGCCCACCGTCGGCATGGGCTTCCGCATTTCCACCAGTGTCGGCCAGCTGGCGCTGGACATGGTCTGGGCCGAGATCGTGGTGGCGGCGCTGGCGGGATCGGCCTTTTACGGGCTGGTGGCGCTGGTCGAGAAGAGCTTCACCTTCTGGCACCCGTCGCAGCGGGGCTGACAGGAAGACGCCGTCCCGCCAGGTGCGGGGCGGCTTTGCCGGAAATTTGCGCGGGGCGCTCGCAAGGGCTGGGCTCATAAAGAAAAAACTTTGAACGAATGGTCAAACCCGGGCAAGCTTCACATCATAATCAATAGGGAGAACGAGACATGAAACATATTCTGACTGCGGCGGCTTTGGCGCTGGGGGCAACCGGAGCGGCGCAGGCGGCGGATGACGTGACGCTGCAGCTGAAATGGGTGACCCAGGCGCAGTTCGCGGGCTACTACGTGGCGCTGGACAAGGGGTTCTATGAGGAAGAGGACCTGAATGTCACCATCCTGCCGGGCGGCCCGGATATTGCGCCGACCCAGGTGATCGCCGGCGGCGGTGCCGATGTGACGGTGGAATGGATGCCCGCGGCGCTGGCGGCCCGCGAGAAGGGTTTGCCGCTGGTCAATATCGCGCAGCCGTTCAAATCCTCCGGCATGATGCTGACCTGCTGGAAGGACACCGGCATTGCCGAGCCTGCCGATCTGGCTGACCGGACGCTGGGCGTGTGGTTCTTCGGCAATGAGTTCCCCTTCATGAGCTGGATGAGCCAGCTGGGCATCTCCACCGAAGGCAAGGGCGAGAGCGGCGTGGAAGTGCTGAAGCAGGGCTTCAACGTCGATCCGCTGCTGCAGCGCCAGGCGGACTGCATCTCGACCATGACCTACAATGAATACTGGCAGGTCATCGACGCAGGGGTGTCGCCGGATGAGCTTATCACCTTCAAGTATGAGGATCAGGGCGTCGCGACGCTGGAGGATGGTCTTTATGTGCTGGAGGAGAACCTCGGGAACCCTGAGTTCGCCGCCAAGATGGAGCGCTTTGTGCGGGCCTCGATGAAGGGCTGGAAATATGCTGAGGAGAACCCGGACGAAGCGGCGGAGATCGTGCTCGACAACGATGCCTCCGGCGCCCAGACCGAGACCCACCAGAAGCGGATGATGGGCGAGATTGCCAAGCTGACCGCAGGCAGCAACGGCGCGCTGGATCCGGCGGATTACGAGCGGACTGTGTCGACGCTGATGGGCGGCGGGTCCGATCCGGTGATCACCAAGGAGCCGGAAGGCGCCTGGACCCATGCGATCACCGATGCGGCGCTGAAATAAGCCGCTTTCCTGGCTGACAGGAAAAGCCCAGGCCCGCCGGATTTCTGGTCCGGCGGGCCGTTTTGCTTTGCAAGAATTTTGTAAAACTTTCGGTAATTCCGCCGGGAGGGTGAATTACACGCTATGAGGGAGTAATTTTGTGTTAACCTCTCCACATGGGAGAGGTTCACGCTCATATCCCTCAGGGGCAGAGGCCAGACGGAAACCCGCCGCAATATGTTTGTTTCTGCCGGCGGCCCGATGCCCCCTTATGCAATGCGCGGCATGCCCCGCGCGAGCGGTCTGCGCTGCTGGATGTGGCCCGCAGGAGCTGTGAACTGCCGCTGATTTCGTTGTGCGGGGCGGCGCACCGGCGCAAGCACGAAACCGGCCGCGCCCAGGTCCTGATCCTGTATGAGGCGGAGCCGGCCTCGCTGGCAGCGGCGGAGCCGCAGCAGCAGGCAGAGGGCGCCGCGGACGTGATTCCGGTTCTGGTCTGCTGCCTGGAGAAAATCGGCCATGCGGACCTGCTGCATGCGCTGGCCTGCGGCTTTGACGTCATCCACCTGCAGGCCTGTCCCGGTTCTGCCGGCCGCGCGCATCAGCAGCAGCAGGTGGAACTGGCGCATGTTCTGGGCGGGCTGGGCCGGATCCTGCTGTTCGAGGATCCCGGCACCCTGGCGCGGCGGCTGGAGGCGGGGATCTTTCCGTTTCCCTCGGTGGCGCCCGACGTGCTGGCGGTGGGCAACCGCAGCGATACCGCGCGGGCCAGTGCCGCGGCGCTGCTGCCGGCCAGGTCCGGCAATATCGCGCTGCCGGAGCAGGCCCCCTACGGTTCGGTCAGCCTGAACGAAGGCCGCTGTACCCATTGCAGCAGCTGCGTCTGGGTCTGCCCCTCGGATGCGCTGAGCCTGACGGAGAACGGCGGCGCGCTGAGCTTTGTGGAATCCTTGTGCTTTCAGTGCGGCCTGTGCGTGTCGATCTGCCCGCAGCGGGCGCTGCGCATGGAACCCGGCATGGATCTGACCGCGTCAGCGGTTTTGCCGCATCTGCTGTCGGGTCAGGAAGATCAGGCGGCGGACGGCAGCGCGGGGGAGCGGCGCACCGGTGTGCCGCCGAGTCAGCCCGCGGGGTAGCTGAGCCTGCCTGGTGCCGGCCAGGCGGCGCTCAGCTTTGTTCCAGGAAACCGCCGTACTGGCCGCGCTTGAAGATCAGCCCCTTGCCGGGCCGGGTGGTCACGCTGGCCACCTCGCCGATGACGATGGTGTGGTCGCCTGCCGGATGGGCGGCAA
The DNA here is from genome assembly GCF_049056525.1 of Leisingera coralii. Lineage (NCBI taxonomy): Bacteria > Pseudomonadati > Pseudomonadota > Alphaproteobacteria > Rhodobacterales > Roseobacteraceae > Leisingera > Leisingera coralii. Next base: position 42,846 of record NZ_JBHUPT010000048.1, read on the forward strand.
AGCGGCGGCAGTCGAAACGGGCAATCACCCCCTCCAGCGCCGGTGCGCCTTGCACGTTGGGCTGCCATGCGGCGGCAGCGAAGTCCTCGCCGTTGGCCGCAAAATGCTTGGCCAGGCCCAGCTGGTCCTCTGCCATCACGTGAATGGCGAAATGCTCTGCCGCGACAAAGGCGTCATGGCGCAGCGAGGCCTTGGCCGGGCACCACAGCAGAAGCGGCGGCTCCAGTGAGACGGAGGTGAAGCTGTTGACGGTGATCGCCAGCGGGCCGCGCGGGGTTTGGGTGGTGACAACCGTCACCCCGGTGCCGAAGCAGCCAAGCGCATCGCGGTAAGCCCGGGCGGTGTCCGGCCCGGGGATAAAGCTGGTGTCGGCCATGTCGCGCGCCTTTTGTTCGTTCCGGGCAGTGACCTGCCACGCACAGGGCCGATTGTCTACCCTAGGTTCTGACCCTAATTCATGTCCTCGATGAGGCGGCCGTGCTTGCGGGTCTCCTCCAGAACGGCGCCAAAGGTGGTGAGACCGCGGGCCTCCAGCATCGGCAGCATCTTGCAGAACACTTCGGCGGTGGCGCGCGCGTCGCCCATGGCGGTGTGGCGCAGGGCAGGCGGGATGGTCACCTCCAGCCGCTCGCACAGCGCATCCAGCGTGTGGTTCTGGGAGGCGCCGAACAGCACCGCGCTCAGCAGCACGGTGTCCAGGACCGGCTGGTCCCAGGTAACGCCTGTGCGTTTGGCGTGGCGGTGCAGGAAGGCCATGTCGAAAGGCGCGTTATGGGCCACGATCACCGCGTCGGAGGCAAAGCGGTGGAAGTCGCGCGCGGCATTCGCGATACCCGGGCGGCCCCGCACCATGACATCGGTGATGCCATGCACCCTGGTGGAGGCGGCCGGAATGGGGCAGCCCGGGTTCACCAGGGTCTCAAAGGCTTCGCTTTCGATGATCCGCCCGCGCACCACCCGCAGGGCGCCGATCTGAACGATCTCGTCCTTGTGCGGCAACAGGCCGGTGGTTTCGGTGTCGAACACCACATAGCTGAGTTTCGAGAGCTTGCGGCTGTCCAGTTCCGCGTGCTCGGTGTCGAGCAGGGCAAAGTCATAGACCAGCGGCCGAGCCTCCTCGGGGGCGAGGTCCGCATGGCTGCCTTCGAACAGGATAATATAGCCGGGCGCACCGCCAAGCGGCTTGAGGCGCAGATCGAACACCTGGCTGCCCCTGGCGCTTTTCACCTCGGCTTCAACCTCCAGGCCGGTGCGCACCAGCCGGCCATAGGCGGCCTCCAGCCCGGTCAGGTCCAGGTAATCGGACAGCGGCGCATTGAGCCGCGGCGGCGCCTCCTCGGCCAGCACCGCGGCGGCTTGGCCATCGTATAGGACGATCTGATGGGTGGGGCTGGCCATCACGGTGGCGATCGGAATGTCGGTGAGCAGGGCGGCGAGGCGGGTTTTCTCCGACTCCAGATGCTCGGTCTCGCGGGCGATGGCCTCCGCCGCGGACAGGGCAGAGGCGCCCAGCTGGCCCGCCAGCCCCTCGGCAGCGGCGGCCAGGTCTCCCAGGTAGCGGGCGCCATGGGTGTCCAGCTCCTTGTTCACCCCGGCGTGCGCCCGGGCGCGCATCCCCGCCGCCAGCCGCTCGATCGGCTTGGCGACGTTTTCGTCGAACAGCAGCCAGACCCCGGCGCAGAGCCCGAGCATGGCAAAGCTGCTGAGCAGGCCGGAGAAGATGAAGGCATCAGTCAGCCCGGGCTGGGCCGCGCGGTTGTAGCCGAGCCACAGCGCGCCGCCGGTGACGGCGATGCCGCCCAGCGCCAGCAGGCAGAAGAACAGGAAAATGCGGAGCCGCAGCGAAAGCCGTGTGTGCATGGCTACCCCTCGCAGGCTGCGTTCAGGAGGGCGTCGTCCGCTTCACCGGCGACCCAGTCCAATCCCTGGGGCAGGCCGCTGCCGGAAAACGCCGCGGTGCCCGCCGCCAGGGCCCGGCGCCATTTGCCGCAATCCAGCACCGCGGGCTGCTTGCTGACCGGCGCCCAGCGGCCGAAGAAATAGATGTCGGCCAGATAGACCTGCGGGTGCGCCGGGTGGCTTTTCATCGTGGCGGTGTCGACAGCGGCAAAACGGTCCACATAAGGCACAACCTGGGTCCAGGGCCGGTAGAGGCTGCGGTTCTCGACGGTTTCCGCCACCACCAGGCCTTCGGGCAGGGCTGCCTTGGTGCGCGCGTACCAGCCGTATTCCGAGGCGATGGTGACGCCGATCATCGCCAGGCCCGCCGCCACCGGCGCCATCCAGCGCGGCAGCCGGCCCTTGAGCGTCCGGTTCAGCAGCATCACCACGCCGGCCGCGGCAATGCCCGCAAAAATCACCGCAATCAGTTCCAGAAACATTCGCTCTCCCTGCAGGCCTCCGGCCTTTTCATCTTTCTCAAAATACTCGCGCCGCAGGCTCCCGCACGCTCCGCAAGCGCAGCCGTCAGCTCAGCATTCCCTTACCGTGGCCAACCGCCGATTGCATTGTTTTTACCACAACAAAGGCGTCGCGCAGATGGCTTCGTTCAAAATCCGACAGATCCGAGGGCGCCAGATAGTTGTCCGGCGCCTGGCCGCCGCGGATCTGCGCCGCCTGATGCTCCAGCCGGGTCTGGGCGATCAGGTCGTAAGCGTCCATAAGGTCCCGCGCGCCGGAGGGGCTGAGCACGCCCGCGGCCTCCGCCGCTTCCAGCCGGGCGCGGGTGTTGACCCCGGCCAGCTGGCCTTGCAGCGCATAGACCCGGCCCAGGTCCACCACCGGCACCACGCCGTTGTGCTTCATGTCCAGCGTGTTGCGGTGCTCGCCCGAGCGGATGGTGGCCAGCCCGCGCAACAGGCCCAGCGGCGGCGTGTGCTTCAGCGAGTTGGCGATCATGTGGGCGGTGAAGATCGAGTTGGCGCTGGCGGCCTTCAGGGTTTCCTGCTGCAGGTTTGCGAACAGCGCCGCATCGCCGCCGATGGGGCGCAGGTCGAACATCACCGAGGCCAGCATCTGCGCCTCCGGGTCCGGCTTGGCGATCCAGCCGCGGAAATAGCCGCGCCAGACCTGCAGCGGCTGCCGCCAGCGGGGATTGGAGGCCATCATGTCGCCGGGGCAGTAGACATAGCCGCAGGTGTTGAGCCCGTCGCAGACGAACTTGGCGAGCTGCTCGAAATAGGGTTCGTCGCCGGGGGCCAGATCGTCGGACAGGATCAGGCAGTTGTCCTGATCGGAGACGCCGGTCTGCTCGCGCCGCCCTTGCGAGCCGCAGGCGAGCCAGAGGTAGGGCACGGGGGGCGGGCCTAGCGTTTCTTCCGCCAGTGCCAGCAGACGGCGGGTGGCGGTGTCGGCGATGTCGGTGATCAGGCGGGTGACCACCTCGTGCCGGTTGCCGCCGGCCACCAGCTGCACCAGCAGGCGGGGGATTTCGGCGGTGACCTTGGCCATTTCCTCAGCTGACCCGGCGCGGGCGATGCTGGAGACCATCTCGCCTGAGCTGACCGCCTGGAAGCGGGTGAGGTCGGTCTGGGTGACGATGCCGGCCAGCCGCCCGGCCTCCACCACCGGGATGTGGCCGATGCCGTGCTCCATCATCATGTGCAGCACGTCGGAGCCGATGGCGGAGGGCGCCAGGGTCAGCGGGTCCGGGGTCATCACGTTGCAGACCGGGGTGGAGACCGGCTTGCCCTCGGCCAGGATCCTGGCGGTCAGGTCGCGGGTGGTGAGGATGCCTTGCAGGCTGTCCCCGTCGGTCACGCAGACCGAGGAGATGCGGCGCTCCCGCATCAGCTGCGCCGCGCCCTGGCAGGTGAGGCCGCCGGAACAGGTGACGGGATCGCGCGCCATGATGGTTGCAACGCGGGTGGTGGCTAGGCCGCCGGCATCCCGGCTGCCGGGGCGGCGGCGGTCGAAGAACTTGGCGACCTTCGGCTGGCTGGCCATCAGGCCGTGGAAGTCCGCCTTGGGCAGCAGCAGCAGCAGGGTGTCAGCGGTGGCCTGGGACGAGGTCGCCGCCCGGCCGCCGCGGGTCAGCCCGCGCTCGCCAAAGGAATTGCGGGGGCCGAGGATGGAGACGGGGATGCCGTTTTCGTCGGTCACTTCCACCTCGCCGGTGTGGACCAGGTAGAGCCCCTGCAGCTCCTCGTTCAGCGCATAGACGGGGTCGCCTGCGGCGGCCTCGATCAGGCGGAACTTCGGCGCCAGTGCTTGCAGCAGCGCCGGTTCCAGGCTGTCGTAGGGGTGGACCGAGGTCAGGAAGCGGAGCAGCGCGGCGTCAGATAGGGGCATTTGCTTGTGTCCTCTCGAACTGTCTTTCCCGGGCCGCAGGCCCGGATTGCCCCCGGCCCGCCCCCCAGGGCGGGGGCAATTGCCCCCACCCTCGGGCCGGGGGCAATCCTGAGTGTTTTCTAATGACCGCTGTTCCGGGCGTTATAGCAAAAAATGGTCCCGCCGAGTGTGAACCGGACGGGACCATGAGGAAAGAGGCGGGCCGCTGGGAGCAGCCCGCCCAGGGGAGTTTAGTGGTCCTGTGCGGCCCCGGCGCCGCGCGGGATGCGGACGCTTTCCACCAGCTCTTCGATCTCGGCGGGGATCGCCTCGCTCGACTTCGACACGAAGTAGGCCACCGCGAAGTTCACCATTGCGCCAATCGCACCGAAGGAGGTGGATTTGATGGTGCCCAGCAGCGGGTCCGCATCGGTGAAGGAGTTGGTGCCCGGGATGAACAGCCAGCCCTTGTGCAGGAAGATGTAGACCAGGGTCACGATCAGGCCTGCCAGCATGCCGGCCACGGCGCCCTTGTTGTTCACCTTGGTGAAGATGCCCATCATCAGTGCCGGGAAGATCGAGGCTGCGGCCAGGCCGAAGGCCAGTGCAACAGTCTGCGCGGCAAAGCCCGGCGGGTTCAGACCCAGGTAGGTTGCCACACCGATGGCCACGGCCATGGCGATACGGGCCGACAGCAGCTCGCCTTTTTCCGAGATGTTCGGGTTGATCGAGCCCTTGATCAGGTCGTGCGACACAGCCGAGGAGATCGCCAGCAAGAGGCCCGCAGCGGTCGACAGTGCAGCCGCCAGGCCGCCAGCCGCCACCAGGCCGATCACCCAGCCCGGCAGGTTGGCAATCTCAGGATTGGCCAGAACCAGGATGTCGCGGTTGAAGTTGGTCAGCTCATTGCCGGCCCAGCCGTTGGCTTCGGCCACGGCCTGCAGATCGGCGTTCTTGTCGTTGTAGTACTGGATCGCACCGTCGCCGTTCTTGTCTTCCCAGCCCAGAAGGCCGGTCTGCTGCCAGGTCGCCATCCAGTCGTACTTGGGATCTTCTTCGATCTGCTGCACGGTCACGGCGCCGCCTTCGATGCCGCCGTTCGGCCACATCATCTCGGTGATGTTCAGGCGGGCCATGGCGCCAACTGCCGGAGCGGTCAGGTACAGCAGCGCAATGAACACCAGCGCCCAGCCGGCCGACCAGCGGGCATCAGCCACTTTCGGCACGGTGAAGAAGCGCATGATGACGTGGGGCAGGCCCGCGGTGCCGATCATCAGCGACAGGGTGAACAGCACCATGTTGAAGGTGTCGGCGTGATGCGCGGTGTACTCGTTGAAGCCGAGCTCGGTCACGATGGCGTCCAGCTTGGACAGCAGCGGCTCGCCGCTTGCAGCGTGGTCGCCGAACAGGCCCAGGGCCGGGATCGGGTTGCCGGTCAGCTGCAGCGAGATGAAGATGGCCGGGATGGTGTAGGCCATGATCAGCACGCAGTACTGAGCAACCTGGGTGTAGGTCACGCCCTTCATGCCGCCGAACACGGCGTAGGCGAAGACCACACAGGCGCCGATCAGCAGGCCCGCGGTGTTGGAGACCTCCAGGAAGCGGCCGAAGGCCACGCCCACGCCAGTCATCTGGCCGATCACGTAAGTGGTCGACGCCACGATCAGGCAGATCACCGCCACCACGCGCGCGGTCGGGGAGTAGAACCGGTCGCCGATGAATTCGGAGACGGTGAACTTGCCGAACTTGCGCAGGTAGGGGGCCAGCAGCAGTGCCAGCAGAACGTAGCCGCCGGTCCAGCCCATCAGGAAGGTGGAGTTGTCATAGCCGGTGAAGGCAATGAGGCCCGCCATCGAGATGAAGGAGGCTGCCGACATCCAGTCGGCTGCGGTTGCCATGCCGTTGGTGACGGGGTGAACGCCCCGGCCGGCGGCATAGAATTCAGATGTGGAGCCCGCGCGGGCCCAGATCGCGATGCCGATGTAAAGCGCAAAGGACGCGCCCACAAACAGCAGGTTGATGGTAAACTGGTCCATCTTATTCTTCCTCCACGCCGTATTCGCGGTCCAGCTTGTTCATCCGGAACGCGTAGAAAAAGATCAGCCCCAGGAACACCAGGATCGAGCCTTGCTGGGCGAACCAGAAGCCCAGATCGCTGCCGCCGACCTTGATGCCCGAAAGCAGCGGGCGCAGCAGGATGCCGAAGCCGAATGAAACAACAGCCCAGATCACAAGGCTGACTAGAATGATGCGCACGTTCGCCGCCCAATAGCCTTTATCGGCTTCGGCGGTTTTTGCCGCATTTGTGGTTTGATCCGCCATGGCGGCTCCTCCTTCTTCCTCCTGAGCCGCCGCGGGGGACCGGGCAGACTCTCTCCGTTTGCCTGGCTCCGGGTCAGGGCGCGCAGGCATGACTCCTCCGGTCCGCCAAGGCGGTGCCGATGGGTATTCCAATGTCCGGGGGACGGGGTCCTGCCGGGTCAGGGCAGGCCCCGTTTCTTGTTCGTTAGCTGGTGGCCTTGGTCACGATGGCCGCCATGTCCTGGGCGATGTCGTCGATACCGCCCATGGCATCTGTGGTCTGCAGCACGCCCTTGCCGCCGTAGTAGGCAATCAGCGGCGCGGTCTGCGCGTGATAGGCCTCCAGCCGGCTGGCAACGGTTTCCGCGTTGTCATCGGCGCGGCGCTTCATCTCGGTGCCGCCGCATTTGTCGCACTTGCCGGCCTCGGCGGGCTGCTTGAAGCTGTCGTGGTAGCCCTCGCCGCAGCCGCCGCAGGTGTAGCGGCCGGAAATCCGCTCGACCATCGCGGCGTCGTCCACCTCGAGGCTGATCGCCGCGTTGATCTTCTGATTGGTTTCCGCCAGCAGAACGTCCAGCGCCTCGGCCTGCACGGTGGTGCGGGGGAAGCCGTCGAGGATCACGCCCTTGGCGCAATCGGGCTCTGCCAGACGGTCGCGCAGGATGTTGATCACGATCTCGTCGCTGACCAGCTGGCCTGCTTCCATCACCGCCTTGGCGGCGAGGCCGGCGGGCGTGCCCGCGGCAACCGCCTCGCGCAGCAGGTCGCCGGTCGAGAGCTGCACGTAGCCGAATTTTTCCTCCAGCATCCGCGCCTGGGTGCCCTTGCCGGCGCCCGGAGGCCCCAGCAGGATCAGAACGGCGGGACGGGTCATAACTGCCATATTCATCGGTCTATCACCCCTTGTTCGCGCGGTTTTCAATCAGGTCTTCGACCACCGACGGATCGGCGAGGGTCGAGGTATCGCCCAGGGAGCCGAAGTCGTTCTCGGCGATCTTGCGCAGGATGCGGCGCATGATCTTGCCGGAGCGGGTTTTCGGCAGGCCGGGGGCCCACTGGATCACGTCCGGGGAGGCAATCGGGCCGATCTCGGTGCGGACCCAGGTGCGCAGCTCCTTCAGCAGCTCATCCGAAGGCTCGCGGTCGTTCATCAGGGTCACGTAGCAATAGATGCCCTGGCCCTTGATCTCATGCGGGTAGCCGACCACGGCGGCCTCGGCCACTGCGGCGTGGGCGACCAGCGCGCTTTCGACCTCGGCGGTGCCCATGCGGTGGCCGGAGACGTTGATCACGTCGTCGACGCGGCCGGTGATCCAGTAGTCGCCGTCCTCGTCGCGGCGGCAGCCGTCACCGGTGAAGTAGTAGCCTTTGTAGTCGGAGAAATAGGTTTTCTCGAAGCGCTCATGGTCGCCCCAGACGGTGCGCATCTGGCCCGGCCAGCTGTCCTTGATGCACAGCACGCCTTCGACGCCGTTGCCGTCGATCTCGACACCGGACTGCGGGTCCAGAACCACCGGCTGGATGCCGAAGAACGGCTTCATCGCCGCGCCCGGCTTCAGCGTATGCGCGCCCGGCAGCGGGGTCATCAGATGGCCGCCGGTCTCGGTCTGCCACCAGGTGTCGACGATCGGCACGGTGCCTTTGCCAATCACGTTGTGATACCACTCCCAGGCTTCCGGGTTGATCGGTTCACCCACGGTGCCCAGCACCTTGAGATCGCTCAGATCGCAGCTTTCAACCCATTTGTCGCCCTGGCCCATCAGCGCGCGCAGCGCGGTGGGGGCAGTGTAGAACTGGTTCACCTTGTGCTTTTCGCAGACCTGCCAGAAGCGGGAGGCATCGGGGTAGGTCGGCACGCCCTCGAACATCAGGGTGGTGGCGCCATTGGCCAGCGGGCCATAGACGATATAGCTGTGACCGGTCACCCAGCCCACGTCCGCGGTGCACCAGTAGATGTCGCCGTCATGGTAATCAAAGGTGATCTCATGGGTCATCGCGGCATAGGTCAGGTAGCCGCCGGAGGTGTGCACCACGCCCTTGGGCTGGCCGGTGGAGCCGGAGGTGTAGAGGATGAACAGCGGATCCTCGGCGTTCATCTCGGCCGGCTTGCAGTAGTCGTCCGCTTCCAGCGCCATCTCGTTGTAGTCGTAGTCGCGGCCGTCGACCCAGGTGGTCTGGCCGCCGGTGCGCTTGACCACCAGGCATTTCACGCTGTCCTTGGTGTGCAGCAGGGCGGCGTCGGCGTTCGACTTCAGCGGGGTCTTGCGGCCGCCGCGCGGCGCCTCGTCCGCGGTGATGATGACCTTGGCGTCGCAGCCGTTGATGCGGGCGGCCAGGGCGTCGGGGGAGAAACCGGCAAACACGATCGAATGAATGGCGCCGATGCGGGCACAGGCCAGCATGGCATAGGCCGCTTCGGGGATCATCGGGAGATAGATCACCACCCGGTCGCCCTTGCGCACGCCCATCGACTCCAGGATGTTGGCCATCCGGCAGGTGCGGCGGTGCAGCTCCTTGTAGGTGATGTGCTGCGCGTCCTCGTTCGGATCGTCCGGCTCCCAGATGATCGCGGTCTGGTCGCCGCGGGTGTCCAGGTGGCGGTCGATGCAGTTGGCGGAGACGTTCAGGGTGCCGTCGGCATACCAGTTGATCGAGACATTGCCGAAATTGTAGTTCACGTCCTTCACCTGGGTGAAGGGCTTGATCCAGTCGATGCGCTTGCCTTGCTCGCCCCAGAAGGCTTCCGGGTCGTTCAGCGAGGCGTCATACATCTCCTGGTATTTCGCGGCAGTGACATGCGCGCGGGCAACGGTTTCGTCGGATGGCGGATAGACAGCGTCTGCGTGCAGCGCGTTCATTCGGTTTCCTCCCAGAATTTTATTGGCAAGACAAACGACAACGCTGTGCCGTGGCTGTCAAACCGTTTCCTCCTGGGCATTGATAATACCGCAAGCTGAAAATTTGTGAATAAGCGGCGGGTTTTTAAGCATTTCATTGTCAACGAATTTCCCTTCTGAGCGTATACGTGTAAATGTTTTGACAGCCGCAGATGCTGCATTCGGGAAAAACAACAGCTTAGGTGTAAACGGATTTGCGGACAATTTAGGGGTGAAACCGGCGCTGATTGACCAAAGGGCAGCTGAGGCAGCGGATACAGGCGCAGCTGCACTGCGGCATATTGTGCCAGGCCGCCCGGCGGCAGGCCGCGCGGAGGGCACCCGGTGCCCTGAACGCGAGTCGCTGCGTAACGTTTCTGCCGGGGGGTTGGCAGGGCGCGGCCTTGCCGCTAGCCTGTGCGGCAAGCGTCCGCCTGTTGCACGGGCAGCAGGCAAAAAGGGCGCAATCCGGGAGAGTTACATCATGAACAGATTTCTGACTGCCGCTGTGGCGGCGACTGCTGGCGTTGCAATGGCGGGCGAGGCTGCCGCAACTGAGTGGAACGTGTCCCTGTGGGGCAAGCGCCGCGCCTTTACCGAGCATGTGGAGAAACTGGCGGAGCTGGTCTCCGAGAAAACCGGCGGCGAGTTCACCCTGAACATCAGCTATGGCGGCCTTTCCAAGAACAAGGAGAACCTCGACGGCATCTCCATCGGCGCCTTCGAGATGGCGCAGTTCTGTGCGGGCTACCACCGCGACAAGAACCCCTCGATCACCGTGCTGGAGCTGCCGTTCCTGGGTGTGAGCACGCTGGAGGAAGAGGTGGCCGTGTCCCACGCGGTTTACGCCCACCCGGCGGTGGAAGCGGATCTGGCGCGCTGGAACGCCAAGCTGCTGATGACCTCGCCGATGCCGCAGTACAATATCGTCGGCACCGGCGAGCCGCGCGATGAGCTGGGCGAGTTCAAGGACATGCGGGTGCGCGCCACCGGCGGCATCGGCCAGGCGTTTTCCGCCGTGGGCGCGGTGCCGACCTCGGTGACCGCAACCGAAGCCTACAACGCGATGGAATCCGGCGTTGTCGACACCGTTGCCTTTGCCCAGCACGCGCATCTGGCGTTCGGCACCATCAACAAGGCCGACTGGTGGACCGCCAACCTGAATCCCGGCACCGTGAACTGCCCGGTGGTGGTCAACACCGATGCCTATGAGGCCCTCAGCGACGCCGAGCGTGAGGCGCTGGACAGCTCGGTCGCGGAGGCGATTGCCCATTACCTCGACAACTACGGCGCGCTGCTGACCAAATGGGACAGCGTTCTGGAGGAAAAGGGCGTCGAGAAGGTCACCATCTCCGATGAGCAGCTGGCCGAGTTCCGCAAGGTGGCCGCCGATCCGATCCGCGAGCAGTGGATCAAGGACATGAGCGCGCAAGGGCTGCCGGCGCAGGAGCTGTACGACCTGGTGCAGAAGACCCTCAGCGACCACCGCTCGGGCAGCTGAGCCTGACATGATACGGAAGGGCCGGACCGCACAGTTCCGGCCCTTTCTGTCTTTGACGATACTGAAAGATGGGGGCAGGGCATGGCGGCAGGAGCAGCAGTCCTGGAGGACGGCAGCCTGATCAGCAGGCTGGACCGCGGGTTATTGAAGGCGGAGCGATTGCTGGCGCTGCTGAGCGGGATTGCGGTGTTTTCGCTGATGATCCTGGCGGTGGTCTCGGTCGGCGGGCGCAACGCGATGAACGCGCCGCTGCCGGGGTACGTGGACTGGATCGAGCAGATCATGCCGCTGATCGCCTTCATGGGCATCGCCTATGTGCAGCGCGACGGCGGCCACATCCGCATGGACATCTTCATCGGCGCCCTGCGGGGGCGGGCGCTGTGGCTGTTCGAGCTGGTTTCGGTGGTGCTGATCCTGTTGCTGATCCTGGCGCTGGTCTGGGGCAGCTGGTCGCATTTCCTGCGCTCCTTCGACTTTGCCGCGCCGATGTGGAGCCGCGACAGCTCCATCGATATCGGCCTGCCGATCTGGCCCGCCAAGCTGCTGGCGCCGGTGGCCTTTGCGGTGCTGGCGCTGCGGCTGATGCTGCAGATCTGGGGCTATGGCCGCGCATTCGTTTTGGGGCTGGAGGCACCGGTGGCGGTGCCGCTGGTGCAAAGCGCCGCCGAGCAGGCGGCGGCCGAGGCCGAGCAGATGCAGGGCCATGACAGCAGCACTGGCGATAATTCTACTGGCGGGCAGGGGTAAGGCGCATGGAACCCATTGAAATCGGCCTGTGGGTCACGGGCGGCCTGCTGGCAATGGTGGTCCTGGGGATGCGGGTGGCCTTTGCAGCCGGCCTTGCAGGGCTCATCGGCCTCATTTGGATCTTCTGGGCCAAGTTCGGCTATGACCCGGCGCGGTTCGGCAAGGCGCTGACCGTCTCGGTCAAGATTGCGGGGCAGGTGCCGCACTCCAAGGTATCCAGCCAGGCGCTGAGCCTGATCCCCACCTTCATCCTGATCGGCTATCTGGCCTATTACGCGGGGCTGACCCGGGCGCTGTTCACTGCCGCCAAGCGCTGGATCGCCTGGCTGCCGGGCGGGCTGGCGGTCTCCACCGTCTTCGCCACCGCGGGATTTGCGGCGGTGTCGGGCGCAAGCGTGGCAACCTCCGCCGTCTTTGCCCGCATCGCCATCCCGGAGATGCTGGACATCGGCTATAACAAGCGCTTTGCCGCCGGCGTGGTGGCGGCGGGCGGCACGCTTGCCTCGCTGATCCCGCCTTCGGCGATCCTGGTGATCTACGCCATCATCGTCGAGCAGGACGTGGGCAAGCTGCTGCTGGCGGGCTTCATCCCCGGGGCCTTTTCGGCGGTGATCTATGGCCTCTTGATCGTCGGCATTGCGGTGGTCTTCAAATCCGTCGGCCCGCCGGTCAAGGGCTTCACCTGGGGCCAGCGCTTTGCCGCGCTGCCCGGCGCGCTGCCGATCATCCTGGTGGTCGTGATCATCATCTGCTTTGTCTACAACCCCTTTGGCGGCGACGCCTGGGGCACCCCGACCGAAGGCGGCGCCATCGGCGCCTTCATCGTGTTCCTTTACGCGCTGAAGGAAGGCATGAAATGGTCCGAGCTGAAATCGGCGCTGCTGGAGACCGCCAAGCTCACGGTGATGATATTCACCATCATCTGGGGGGTGCTGATCTATGTCCGTTTCCTCGGCTTTGCGGATCTGCCGGGGGCGTTCTCGGACTGGATCACCTCCTTGGAGATGAGCCCGATGGTGATCCTGATCTGCATCCTGCTGGCCTATGCGGTCTTGGGGATGTTCATGGACGCGATCGGAATGCTGCTGCTGACGCTGCCGGTGGTTTACCCGGCGGTGATGGCGCTGAACGGCGGCGAGAGCGTGGCCGCGGCCGACAGCGCCTTTGGCATGAGCGGCACCATGTGCGCGATCTGGTTCGGCATCCTGGTGGTGAAGATGGCCGAGTTCTGCCTGATCACCCCGCCGATCGGGTTGAACTGTTTCGTCGTGGCAGGCGTGCGGCCTGACCTGAGCGTGCAGGATGTGTTCCGCGGCGTGATGCCGTTCTTCGTGGCGGACGCGGTAACCATTGCGCTGCTGGTCGCCTTTCCGGGGATTGTCTTGTACCTGCCGTCCTTGGCTGGGTAGAGGACGGGTGGGGAGAAAGGGCGCTCAGGGCTCACCAAAGCAGATACAGGCGTCAGACCCGCCTTCACATGATCCCTGCCTGCCAGCGCCAGCCGCCGGCCTCAAGCAAAACAGCCGCATCCCCGCCTGCGGGCGGGGCCCCTCGGCGGTTTTGCCTGATCCCGCCGCCTGTCCCCGGCTGCCTGTGCTCACGCGAAGGCGGCTCCGAAGCAGATCGGCTTGGCAGGCGGCGGCGCAGGGCCTATATGGCGCGGCATGAGAGATTTTGCCCCCCTGCACCAAGCCGCGCGGTTAAGCGTGGCGCCGATGATGGACTGGACCGACCGGCACTGCCGCTATCTGCACCGGCTGCTGAGCCGGGAAGCGCTGCTTTATACCGAGATGGTGACCGCGCCGGCGCTGGTGCGCGGCGGGGCGCTGCATTTGCTGGAGTTCAATCCGCAAGAGCACCCGGTGGCGCTGCAGCTGGGCGGCTCCGATCCAAGGGAGCTGGCTGAGGCAGCCCGGCTGGGGGGTGAAGCGGGCTATGATGAGATCAATCTCAACTGCGGCTGCCCCAGCGACCGGGTGCAATCCGGCGCCTTTGGAGCGGTGCTGATGCAAACGCCGGAGCTGGTCGCGGACTGCGTGGCGGCGATGCGCGAGACGGTGGACGTGGAAGTCACTGTCAAATGCCGCATCGGCGTCGATGAGCAGGAGCCGGAGGAGGTGCTGCCGGACTTTCTGGAGAAAATCCGGGCCGCGGGTTGCCGGCGGGTGACCATCCACGCGCGCAAGGCCTGGCTGCAGGGGCTGTCTCCCAAGGAGAACCGGGACATTCCGCCGCTGGATTATGACCTGGTGCACCGGATGAAGGCGGCGTTTCCGGATCTGCATGTCTCGATCAATGGCGGTATTGCCACGCTGGGTGAGGCCAAGGCGCATCTGGACCGCGGCCTGGACGGCGTCATGGTGGGGCGGGCGGCCTATCACCAGCCTGCCGATGTTCTCTGTGCGGCGGACCCGGAGATTTACGGCACCGGCGCGGTGAGTGACGCGGGCGAGGCGGTGCGGCAGATGCTGCCCTATATCGAGGCGCGGCTCAGCGAAGGCGCCAAGCTGAACCAGATCACCCGCCACATGCTGGGGCTGTTTGCGGGCAAGCCGGGGGCGCGGCAGTGGCGGCGGATGCTGTCCGAGGGCGCCTGCCGGGCCGGGGCCGGGCCGGAGCTGGTGCAGGAGGCGCTGGCGCAGGTGGAGAACCGCGCCGCGGCGTGACGGTACGCCTCACACGCTAGTGCCTTGTGCAAGCGGGGAACCACCGCTAACCCTTTGCCGGTGAACCAAAGCCGGAGGTGCCCCGCATGACCGATCCCGCCCTGACCGCAGCCCTGTGGCCGGCGCCTGCCCTGCTGATGCAGATGGCAGCGCTGCTGGTGGTGATCGGAGCCTTTGCAGGCGTTCTGGCCGGCCTCCTGGGAGTTGGCGGGGGCATCGTGCTGGTGCCGGCCTTCTTCTATGCTTTCCAGACGCTTGGCTATGGCGGTGATCAGCTGATGCAGATCTGCCTGGCGACCTCGCTGGCAACGATCATCGTGACCTCGGTGCGCTCTGTCATGAGCCACAACAAGAAAGGCGCGGTGGATTGGGAGATCCTGCGCGGCTGGGGCCTTGGCATCGCGCTCGGCGCCGTGGTTGGCGTGCTGGCGGCCTCGGCCCTGCGCTCCACCGTGCTGCAGGGGGTTTTTGGCGGGCTGGCGCTGGTCATTGGCTGCTACCTGGGGCTGGGCCGGTCGGAGTGGCGGCTGGCCGAAGCCATGCCCAAGGGCGTCAAGCGGCTGGTGCTGTCGCCTGCGGTCGGCTTCCTGTCGGTGCTGATGGGGATTGGCGGCGGAAGTTTCGGGGTGCCGCTGATGACGCTGCACGGGGTGGCGGTGCACCGGGCGGTGGCGACTGCTGCCGGGTTCGGCGTGATCATCGCGGTGCCCTCGGTGGCAGGATTCCTGCTGCTGGAGGTGGACCCCTCCGCGCGGCCGCCGTTCACCATCGGGGCGGTCAATCTGGTGGCGTTCTTCATTGTGATTGCGATGACGCTGATCACCGCGCCCTGGGGGGTGAAGCTGGCCCATGCGATGGATCCGAAGCCCTTGAAGCGGGTGTTCGGGGCCTTCCTGGTGCTGGTGGCGCTCAACATGTTGCGCAAGGCCTTTGGCTACTGAGGGTATGAAGATGCAAGATCCGTTTGCGCAGTATCAGGACAAGGGCTGGGTGCGGTTCGGCCATGATCCGCAGATCGCGGCCTGGGCGGCTGATGCCCTGCCGCACGGGGTGGCCTCGCTGGAGGATCCGGCCTGCGCCGAGTGGTTCCAGTGCGAGCGCACCTGGTTCATTGGGGTGGATGCCTTGCCGAATGATGCGCAGGGCCGGTTGCCCGATGGGCCGCCGCTGGCGGGGGCGCCGATTGAGTTTATCACGCAGAACCTCGGCCCTATTCCGGACCTGCACCGGGCGCAGGTGTCGTCAGTGTTTCCGGGCTATCCGCGGCCGCGCCCGGGCGAGGGCGAGGCCGCCTTCCGCTACCGTGTCAATCGCGATGCGGCGCATGTGGACGGGGTCAAGATATACGGCGGGCACCGCCGCCGGAAGGTGGAGGAGCCGCATGCCTGGGTGCTGGGTATCCCGCTGAATGAAAGCAGCCCGGATGCGGCGCCGCTGTCGGTCTGGGAGGGCAGCCACCGCATCATGCGCCGCGCCTTTGCCGCCGCGTTCGAGGGGGTATCGCCTGCGGACTGGGCGGATGTGGATGTGACCGACGCCTACACGGCAGCCCGCGCCGAGGTGTTCGAGACCTGCCCGCGGATCACGGTGCACGCCAAGCCCGGCGAGTCCTATCTGATGCACCGGCTGTGCCTGCACGGGGTTGCGCCCTGGACTGAGGGGGCTTCCGCGCCGGCAGAGGGCCGCATGATCGCCTATTTCCGCCCGGAGCTGGCGGATTGGACTAGTGGGTGGCTGGCGGAAGGGTAGGTGTCAGCTTCCAGATCTGCGTTCGATGGACGCTAGACTTGCTCCAGCCGGACACGCAGCGTGTCTTAAGCGGCATTTCCTGACCTGAGATCAGAAGTCGAGTGGAAACGGCCTCAGCGACTTCTTTGGGTGAGCGGGATACGTTAGCTCAAAGCCGTGGAAGTTTGCGAGCTTCTTGAATTGCCAATCCGGGTTTTCTATCCGCATTCCTTGGCCAAGGTCTACAAAGCGCCATTTGCCGGCAGTTGCCTTCGGTACCGCAAAGAACGCGTGCTGATCTGACCCGGTATTGATATCCAGGATTTCGAAGCCAACTTGTGACGCCCGAGATTGAGCTGCGAGATACACGAAGCCGACGGCTTCACCGCGTTTCAGCCCTGCCTTGTCCGCTTTCTCAACCAAGTCTTTGCTTTCGTCTTGCGACCACGCGATGCCTGCGCGTTCGAAGATTTCTTCGAACCATTGCACCACTTCTGACGCTTCCTCCGCCCAGTCCACCCTGGCGAGAAGGCCGGATTTTTCCAAGGCGTAGCAGATCACCCCTGCCTTGGGGCAGTAAGTCATCAGATCATGAAAATCCTCATCGCCGGAAGCTTGACCGCTCAGGGCGTTTTCGGCGGCTTCTTTTGCGCGAGGGTTTTCTAAGGAGAGTTCGTAAACCCCCTGAAGCAGAGTTTCTCCCGGAGGAGTGCTTGTCCTCGCTTGAGCCGGCAGGGGATCTGATTTCGAGAATATGTTTAGCAGGCGTTGAAAAAAGTTCATCAAATCGCTTCCGGAATTTGGAGGATTGTCCGCCAGGGAAACAGGCGCTTAAATCTCTTGCAAGAAAATGTTCGAAGCAGCTTCGACCTGTCTTATCCCTCCACCGAGACAAGGCTGGCGCACTTTGATTTCCCGCACCCGAAGTGGATAGGTCAGCAATCCTGCCTGAATGTTTCGCGCGCGAAACATTGGGTCAGCACCTGTTCCGCATGATTGACAGGCGCTTACCTCACCGCGCGCCGCGTTAACTGCGCTTGAGCCTCGCGCCGCGGCCGCCGCGGCGCTTGACCAGTTTGCTGGCGCGGGCAGGCAGGTCGTTCATGATGCCTGCGCGTTCCTCGTTGGTCATTTTCGACCAGTCGCGGATCTCGTCGATGGAGCGGTAGCAGCCGGTGCAGATGCGGGCCTCGGGGTGGACGACGCAGATCTTGATGCAGGGGGACTGGATCTCGTCCCGTTTCCATACGTCGTCAGTCATCATTCACCCGTTCTTCAAATGCCGCATCCGGTCCAATGCGCCTTGCAAGATATAGGAGGCCGCGACGTGGTCGATAACCTCTGCGCGGCGTTTGCGTGTCGTATCTGCCTCAAGAAGCGCTTTTTCTGCCGCCACGGTGCTGAGGCGCTCGTCCCAGAAGCCGATCGGCAGATCGGTCAGTTGCATCAGGTTGCGGGCAAAGGCGCGGGTGGACTGGCAGCGGGGGCCTTCGGTGCCGTCCATGTTGCGGGGCAGGCCCAGCAGGATGCCGCTGATGTCGCGGGCTTGGATGATTTCCATGAGGCGCGCGGCATCCAGCGAGAATTTCTTGCGCTTCACGGTTTCCAGCGGCGTCGCCACCGCACCGATGCGGTCGGAGACGGCAACGCCGATGGTCTTGGTGCCGAGGTCCAGCCCCATCAGCGCGCTCATCGGCGGCAGGGCGGCGGCGAAGTCTTCGAATGCGTCGTGGATCATTCTGCAATCCCTGCCTGGGCGGCGATGGTTTCCAGCAGCGCCAGCGCCTCTGCGTCGGCCTCAAAGGCGCCGCGGGCCTCGTCATAGACGGTGCGGGCGCGGTCGGTTTCGCCCAGCACCGACAGGGCGCCGATCAGGCGGGCCCATTCCTCGGCGCTGCCGCCTTCGGTTGCCAGCCGGTCCGACAGGCGGGTGACCATGCCTCGGATCATTTCCTGCTGCTCTTCGGGGCTGAGTTCGCTGGCGGAGGACATGTCCTCGGCGCTGGGGCCGGGCAGGGCGGGGGCGGTGCCGCCGCCAGGGGTGATGGGCCGGTATTCGACACCGGCGCGGAAGGCCATTTCCTCGATCTGGCCCTGGATGCCCTTGACCCAAGGAGCGTCCGCCGGGCCATCGCGCAGGGTGGCTGCCCATTCGCGGTAGGCGAGGTCCGGGCGGCCGATCTGGCCCAGCATCAGGCCCCAGTAATAACGGGCCGGGCCGTGGGAGGGATCAATGGCGCGCGCTTTCTGCAGATCGGTCTGCGCCTCGGGCGAGACATAGCCGCCGGCCGCCATGATCTTGAGCTCGGCCAGTTCGGTGAAGTCGCGGGCGTTGACCTTGCCCTCGGCCAGGCGGATGTAGCTGGTCTTGGCCTTATAGGCGGCCTTGAAGTTGCCGAGGTTGGCCTCGTGCTGGGCCAGCAGCGCCTGGCCCTGGGCGTCGTTCTCGCGCTCGCCCGCGGTCTTGCGCAGCTGCTCGACCAGTTTGACGTAGCCTTCTTCTACCTGCGGGTTCGTCAGGGCGGGGACTTCGGCCTCGGCCTCAGCCTGGGAGGGGCGGTTTTCGGCGCGCTCGCCCGCCAGCTGGATGCGGGTTTGCAGGCCCAGGTCGCCGTAGCCGGGGGCGCCAAGCTGCCAGTAGAGGGCGAGGGTGCCGCCGGTGATCAGCGCAGCCGTGGCAGTGGCCGAGACCAGCGACAGGGATCTGGGCTGGGCGGGACCGGACTTGCGCTTTTGCAGTTGGGCGTCGGCGGCCAGGATGCGGCGCGAGATCTCGGTGCGGATGCGCTCGGCGTCGCCTTCGTTGATGACGCCGCGGGCCAGGTCCTTGTCGACCTCGCGCAGCTGCTGGCGGTAGACGCGCAGGTCGTAGGCCGCTGCAGGTTCGCCTTGCTCACGGGCGCGAATGATGATCATAGCCAGCAGCAGCGCTGCCGAGAATGCGATAATGGCGGTGACTGTCCAGAAAATCATGCCGTCTCCGAAGTTTGGTTTTCATCTATATGCGGGGGGCGGCGAACAAAAGGGCCAAACTGCCGCGCCAGGCCGGGGGATGCCGCGGGATGCCGCAATGCGTCATCGGCTTATGTCGCAATAACGCAGAAAGAGGACGATAAACGGCACTGGTCAGCCATGCGTTTCGGGCATACCCGCTATCAGACACGAACCATCGGATTCGCTCATGAAACGCTATTCAGTCTTTGCTGTCGCGCGGGAAGCCCTGCGCTATCACACCGGATGGGAGCGCGCCTGGCGCTCGCCGGAACCCAAGCGCCATTACGATGTCGTCATCGTTGGTGCGGGCGGGCATGGCCTCGCCACTGCCTATTACCTGGGCAAGAATTTCGGCATCACCAATGTCGCAATTATCGAGAAAGGCTGGCTGGGTGGCGGCAATACGGGCCGGAACACCACCATCATCCGCTCGAACTACCTGCAGGATCCTTCGGCTGCGATCTATGAAAAGGCGCGCAGCCTGTATGAGACCATGTCGCAGGACCTGAACTACAACGTGATGTTCAGCCCGCGCGGCGTGATCATGCTGGCGCAGACCGAGCATGAGATCCGCGGCTACAAACGCACCGCGCATGCCAACCAGCAGCAGGGTGTGCAGACCGAGTGGATCACTCCGGAACGCGTCAAGGAGCTGGTGCCGATCATCAACCTGCACGGCCCGCGTTATCCCGTGCTGGGCGGCCTGTGGCAGGAGCGCGGCGGCACCGCCCGTCACGACGCGGTGGCCTGGGGCTATGCCCGTGCGTGCTCCGACATGGGCATGGACATCATCCAGAAATGCGAAGTCACCGGCGTGCGCACCGAGAACGGCCGCACCGTGGGCGTCGACACCACCAAGGGCCCGATCGACTGCGACAAGATCGGCATGGTCGTTGCGGGTAACGCCTCTGTGCTAGCGGAAATGGCGGGCTTCCGCCTGCCGATGGAATCCGTGGCGCTGCAGGCGATGGTGTCCGAGCCGATCAAACCCTGCATGGACGTGGTTGTGATGGCCAACACCGTGCACGGCTACATGTCCCAGTCCGACAAGGGCGAGATGGTGATCGGCGGCGGCACCGACGGGTTCAACAACTACACCCAGCGCGGCTCCTTCCACCACATCGAGGAAACCGTGCGTGCGCTGGTCGAAACCTTCCCGATGGTCAGCCGCCTGAAGATGCTGCGCCAGTGGGGCGGCATCGTGGACGTGACCGGCGACCGCTCGCCGCTGATCTCGAAGACCCCGGTCCAGAACTGCTTTATCAACGCAGGCTGGGGCACCGGCGGCTTCAAGGCGATCCCGGGCTCCGGCTGGGCGATGGCGGAGCTGATGGCCACCGGCCATTCGCCGCTGACCGAGGAGTTCTCGATGATGCGCTTCAAGGAAGGCAAGTTCATCGACGAGAGCGTCGCCGCCGGTGTGGCGCACTAACGCTGCAGACTTCAATTTTACGGAGCAAGCACCATGCTGATCCTTGAATGCCCCTATTGCGGCGTCAAAGCCGAAGAAACCGAACTGGCCGCGGGCGGCGAAGCGCATCTGAAGCGCTTTGGCCCCGGCTCCTCGGATGATGAGTTCCATGACTACCTGTTCATGCGCGAAAACCCCAAAGGCGTTCACTTTGAGCGCTGGCGCCATGCCAACGGCTGCGGCAAGTGGTTCCACGCCGCCCGCTGCACCATGACGCTGGAGGTCTTTGGCACCTATACCGCCCAGACCAGCGTGCCGACGCAGGAGATCATGGACAAGATCGCTGCCAAACGCCCGGGCTGGACCTGGCGCGAATTTGCGGACGGCCAGAAATGATCCGCCGCCTGACTGAAACACCCGCTTTTCTTTTGAAAGGTCTGCGCCCATGAGCACGCGTCTTGCCAAGCACGGCCGGCTGATCGACCGCTCCAAACAGATCGACTTCACCTTCAACGGCAAGCGCATGAAGGGCTTTGCCGGCGATACGCTCGCATCCGCCCTGCTGGCCAACGGCCAGGTGATGATGGGCCGCTCGTTCAAGTACCACCGCCCGCGCGGTGTGGTGGCGTCCGGCGCCGAAGAACCCAATGCGCTGATGCAGCTGGGTGTCGGCGACCGCTACGAGCCGAACCAGCGCGCCACCACCACCGAGCTGTTCTCGGGGCTGACCGCGCAGTCGCAGAACCACTGGCCGAGCCTGGAGTTCGACGTCCTGGCGGTGAACAACAAGCTGTCCCGGTTCCTGACCGCCGGCTTCTATTACAAGATGTTCATCCACCCGCGTCCGCTGTGGAAGCACGTCTATGAGCCGATCATCCGGAAGTCTGCCGGTCTGGGCGCTGCGCCCGATAAGGAACTGAAGGACGCCGACACCTACGAGCACTTCTACTTCTTCGCAGATGTGCTGGTCATCGGCGGCGGCGTTGCCGGCCTGCAGGCGGCCAAGGCGGCTGCGGCCTCCGGCGCCAAGGTTCTGGTGATCGAGCAGAACAGCTTCTGGGGCGGCCGCGCGCCGGTTGACGGCGGCACCATCGACGGTGAGGCACCCGAGGTCTGGATCGAAAAGACCCTGGCCGAGCTGAAGGCGATGGACAACGTTACGCTCCGCGACCGCTGCATGGGCTCCGGCGTCTATGACCACGGCTATGCCCTGGGTTATGAGCGCCTGACCGACCACGCGCCGGGCCAGGGCGGCCCGCGCCACCGTCTGTGGCGGATCCGTGCCAAGCAGATCGTCACCGCAACCGGTGCGATCGAGCGTCCGCTGTCCTTTGCCGGCAACGATGTGCCCGGCGTGATGCTGGCGGCCTCGATGCGCGACTATGTGGTGAACTGGGGCATCAACCCGGGCCAGAAGGTCGTGGTTGCCACCAACAACGACGACGCCTACCGCACCGCGCTGGTGCTGCATGATGCAGGCGTCGAAGTGGTCCGCGTGGTCGATACCCGCGAAACCGGCGGCGGCGCGCTGATGGAAGCGGTCCGCGAGAAAGGCATCCGGGTCGAGCTGGGCCGCGCCATCGCCAAGGTGAAGGACGGCAAATGCGTGACCAAGGTCGCCATCTGCGCCCAGAACGGCGAAGGCGGTGCCCGTGAGGAAGTGGAAGCAGACGCGGTTGCCATGTCCGGCGGCTGGTCGCCGGTGGTGCACCTGTGGTCGCACTGCGGCGGCAAGCTGATCTGGGACGAGGTGAACGCCAACTTCCGCCCCGACGCCTCCCGCCCGCCGCTGGGCGACACCGGTGAAGGCTTTGTGGTTCCGGCAGGTGCCGCGAACGGCGAGTTCGGCCTGGGCGCGTTGCTGGAAGACGCGGCAGCGGCTGGTGCCAAGGCAGCAGAAGCGGCTGGCTTCCCGGCGAAATCCGTGGCGGCTGCCAAGGGCGTCTCCGAAGAGGAAGCCCGCATGGAAGCGGTCTGGCTGATGCCCGCAAAGGCAGACGTCAAGCTGCGCATGAAGTCCTGGCTGGACTACCAGAACGACGTGAAAGTGTCGGACGTGCAGCTGGCTGCGCGCGAAGGCTACGAGAGCGTCGAGCACACCAAGCGTTACACCACGCTGGGCATGGCCACCGACCAGGGCAAGCTGTCCAACATCAACGGCCTGGCCATTCTGGCCGACAGCCTGAACTCGGAAATCCCGCAGGTGGGCACCACCACCTTCCGTCCGCCCTACCACCCGATCTCGCTCGGCGCGATCGCCGGTGAGGCACGGGCCGAGATCTTCCAGCCGGTGCGCAAGACACCGATCTACGACTGGTTCGACAAGAACGGCGCGGATTGGGAACCGGTTGGCCAGTGGCGCCGTCCGTTTGCAATCACCCGCCCGGGCGAGGACCGTCATGCCGCGGTGAACCGCGAGGTGAAGAACACCCGCGAGAACCTCGGCCTGCTGGACGCCTCGACCCTCGGCAAGCTGATCGTCAAGGGCCCCGACGCAGGCAAGTTCCTGGACATGCTGTACACCAACATGATGTCCACGCTGAAGCCGGGCAAATGCCGCTATGGCCTGATGTGCACGGAGAACGGCTTCCTGATGGACGACGGCGTGGTTGCCCGCATCGACGAGGACACCTTCCTGTGCCACACCACCACCGGCGGTGCCGAGCGCATCCACGGCTGGATGGAAGAATGGCTGCAGACCGAATGGTGGGACTGGAAAGTCTACGTTGCCAACGTGACCGAGCAGTACGCCCAGATCGCCGTAGTCGGCCCCAACGCCCGCAAGGTGCTGGAGAAGCTGAACGCGGCAGCCGGCGGCGGCATGGATGTCTCGAAAGAGGCGCTGCCCTTCATGGAATGGCGTGACGGCAAGATCGGCGAATTCGACGCCCGGGCTTACCGGATCTCCTTCTCGGGCGAGCTGTCCTATGAGATCGCGGTTGCGGCCTCCGAAGGCCAGGCGTTCTGGGATGCGCTGATGGAAGCAGGCAAGGAATTCGGCGTCATGCCTTACGGCACCGAGACCCTGCACATCCTGCGCGCCGAGAAGGGCTTCATCATGATCGGCGACGAGACCGATGGTACCGTGATCCCGCAGGATCTGGGTCTGCATTGGGCGCTGTCGAAGAAGAAGGAAGACTACCTGGGCAAACGCGCTCAATCGCGCTCGCACATGGTCGATCCGGAGCGCTGGCAGCTGGTTGGCCTGGAAACCGTCGACGGTTCGGTGCTGCCCGACGGCGCCTATGCGGTGGGTGAGGGCGTCAACGCCAACGGCCAGCGCAACATGATCGGCCGGGTGACCTCGACCTATCACTCCGCGACCCTGGGCCGCGGCATCGCAATGGGCCTGGTCAAGCACGGTCCCAAGCGGATGGGTGAAGTGATCGAGTTCCCGGGCACTGACGGCAAGACCTACAAAGCCAAGATCGTTGACCCGGTCTTCTACGACAAGGATGGAGAGAAGCAGAATGTCTAAGGCTGTTTCCGTACTGAACGGCGCCCAGTATTCCGGGCTGGCCAAGGTCGAGGATGCCGGCCTGCAGGGCATGATCACCCTGCGCGGCGATCTGGAGTCGAAAGCGCTGAAGGCGGCCGTCAAGGCCGCCACCGGCGCCGAGGTTCCGGCGCGGGGCACCGTCGCCATTGCCGAAAACGGCGCGGCGGCCTGGATGTCCCCGGACGAGCTCTTGCTGCTGGTTCCCTATGAGGACGCTGTGGCCAAGACCGCTGAGGTGGCCGAGGCGCTGAAGGGCGAGCACGCACTGGCGGTGAACGTCTCCGACGCCCGTGCCTTCTTCCGCCTGTCGGGTGAGGGGGCGCGCGAGGTGCTGGGCAAGGTGAGCCCGGTGGACTTTGACGGCGATGCCTTCAAGCCCGGCCAGTTCCGCCGCTCGCGCCTGGCGCAAGTGGCAGGGGCCTTCTGGCTGAACGAGGATGGCAGCTTTTACATCGTCTGCTTCCGTTCGGTCGGTGAATATGTGTTCAAACTGCTGAGCGCAGCGGCCCATCCGCAAAGTAAAGTGGGTGTTTATTAAAATTATCACTCGCTTTCTGCTTGTGACGCCTTTGCGCGTCATTTACGGTGCCCTGGAGACCTTCCGGGGCACCGTTTTTTTGGCGGCTGTCAGCCTTGGAACAGTTCCTTTGCAGGAATTGCAATTGTTTGATTTTTCAGCTGCTTCCCGGCCTTGGGCGGCGGCTGCGTGAAGATGTTTCAGGGGGCGGCTGATGGGTCTGCGGAACTGCGGGGTTGGTGCATTGCTTTTAACGCTTGCCGAGGCGGCTGCTGCGGCTGGCGCTGCTGGCGCCAGCTTCGGCTGCACCCTGGAACCGATTTCCGGAGAAGCCTGGGTCCCCAGCCGGATCACGATCGCGTTTTCCGAAGATGCCACTGCGGCACAGGTCACCGATGCCGCATTTGGCGTGTCTGTCCCGGCCAAGGTCGTCAAGCGCAGCGAAACCTCATATGCGCTCAGCTGGTCGCTGCCCGGGCTTGCGGTTCTGATGGACGCCGGGGAGGCCGAACCGCGTTTCCGGGCGGTGCTGAACACGGCCAATCTGAAAATAAGCATTCAATCCATCCGTCTGGAAGAAGGCACGCTGCTGCCGCGCGGCTCCGGCCGCTGCGGGCGGCTGGAGGCCCTGTCGCAGCTGGCGCTCTACCAGGCCTATCTGCATTAGCCGGTATCTTGGGCCGCCGCGGGGCCGCGCGCGGACGCGGCCTGTAGCAAAATTGCCTTTTACGGCTGTTTTGAACCCAACTTACCCGGGAGCATGGTTGCATTTTGCTCAACCAGGTTGCATTCGGTTTTCAGGAACTGATTTGAGGACTGAAGCAAATGAAGCGTTTTATTCTGGCGGGCTCAATTGCGGCTGCAAGTTTTCTTGGCCAGGCGGTCTCGGCTGAGACCGTTTATGATTGCGACATCAAGATGTTTACGAACAACGGCTGGATTGCGCCGCGGGTTCTGGTGCTGTGGGAAGACAGCACCAAGACCGCAAAGATCTATGACGGCTACATTCACGAACTGGTCGGTGAACCTTTGGCCGCCAAGGTCGAGCACCGGAAAGGCAACTCCTATGACCTGGCGTGGCGGGTGAATGACATCCCGGTTTCCAACGCCCGGACCAAAGTGGACGGGCTGTATTCGGCAGTCTTCAACATGGATAAAGGCACCCTCTCGATCCGGGGCGTGATCACCGGCTTTGCAAATGCGCCGCGCGGGCGCGGGAAATGCAAGGTGAAGCAGGACTAAGCGGCCTGCGCCGGGACCGGCAGGCCCGGCATAGCTGCCCGGCGGCTGGTGATACCGCTGGTTGAGGCCAAACCGGCAGGTCTGCCCCCAAACCGTTTATGCTGAGCCGGGCAGCCGGTCTTTGGACCGGCCGCTTTCACTGCGCAATTGCACATAGGCCTTGCACGGATTTCGCGCCTTGGCCTCTTGACCTGATAGCGCACACACAGCATGTATCTGCGCAGGAACGCAAACATATTTCACAGGGGGCCCAAAATGGCTTTTGAACTTCCCGATCTTCCTTACGCACATGACGCACTGGCCGCCAAAGGCATGTCGGCAGAAACCCTGGAATACCACCATGACCTGCACCACAAGGCCTATGTCGACAACGGCAACAAGCTGATCGCCGGTACCGAGTGGGAAGGCAAGTCGCTGGAAGAGATCATCAAGGGCACCTACGACGCCAACGCGGTTGCCCAGAACGGTATCTTCAACAACATCTCGCAGCTGTGGAACCACAACCAGTTCTGGGAAATGATGGGTCCGGGCGAAAGCAAGATGCCGGGCGAACTGGAAAAGGCGATCACCGAAAGCTTCGGCTCGGTTGATGAGTTCAAGTCGCAGTTCTCTGCTGCCGGTGCAGGCCAGTTCGGTTCCGGCTGGGCCTGGCTGGTCAAGAACACCGACGGCTCGCTGGCGGTGACCAAGACCGAAAACGGCGTGAACCCGCTGTGCTTCGATCAGACCGCGCTGCTGGGCTGCGACGTGTGGGAGCACTCCTACTACATCGACTTCCGCAACAAGCGTCCGGCCTATCTGACCAACTTCCTGGACAACCTGGTGAACTGGGAAAACGTCGCCTCCCGCCTGGGCTAAGACCGCAGGTCCGGAACCCGTCACCGCACTTGGCGCCGGACTGCAAGCATTCCGCCCGCGCAGCATTGCTGTGCGGGCTTTTTCATGGCAGTTTCAGGAACTATGGCCCCTGGCGGCGCGTTGATCCGCTAAACGCGCAATTCAAGGAGGCTCCCATGGCTGAACGCAAACGATCCAAAGACGGACGCCGCGAGACGGAGGAGATCCCCGGTGCAAAGGGGAGCGTCTCGCAGCAGGGCCGGACTGGCGGCGGGCTGCAGCGCGACATCGCCTCTGAAGACGAGCTGAAACGGGCCAAGGAGCGCCCGGCCGGCAGCACCCGCGTGACCAAATCCAAGGAGGAGGAGTGATACTATGACCTTTCTGACGCAGGGCACCTGGGTGCTGGTTGCCGACAGCGAAAAAGCGCTGTTCCTGGAAAACACAACGGATGCGCAGAACCCGAACCTTCAGGTGCGGCGTAAGGAGGAACAGGAAAACCCGTCTGACCGCGAGCAATCGGCCAACCGGCCGGGGCGGTTCAACGACGGCCCCAGTGTGCACCGCTCGGCGGTGGATGACACCGACTGGCACCAGCTGGCCAAGGAGCGCTTTGCCGCGGATCTGGCGGACCGGCTCTACAAGATGGCCCACAAGGGCAAGTTCGAGCGGCTGGTTCTGGTGGCAGCGCCCGAGGTGCTGGGCGAGCTGCGCAAGAACCTGCACAAGGAGGTTGCCGACCGCGTGGTCGGGGAGGTTGCAAAGAACCTGACCAGCCACGAGACCAGCAAAATCGAAGTGATGGTGAAAGAGGCGCTCGAGAACGCCTGATGGTTGACCGCGGGGCTTGACCCTTGCCCCTGTCCGGTGTCTGTCAGCGGATGCAAGGGCAGGGGCAAATTATGCGGGAAACACATCTGGGCGTCATGGCGATGATCGCGGCCTGCGTGGTCTGGGGGCTGTCGGGGATCTATTACAAGGCGCTGTCGCATGTGCCGCCGGAGCAGGTGCTGTCGCACCGGGTTCTGTGGTCGTTCCTGTTCTTTGCGGGTGTGCTGCTGGTGCAGGGGCGGATCAGTGCCCTTGGCGCAGCCTTTTCCAGCGGGCGCGGCGCGCTGCTGCTGGGCTTTGCCACGGCGATGATCTCGCTCAATTGGTTTGTGTTCATTTCCTCCGTCCAGACCGGCCATGCGACCGAGGCGAGTCTGGGCTATTACATCTTTCCCTTGCTGAGCGTGCTGCTGGGGCGGCTGGTCTTTGGTGAGCTGCTGGCGCGGGCGCAGTTGCTGGCAGTGCTGCTGGCGGGGATCGCCGTGGCGGTGCTGTCCTTCGGGCTGGGCGCAGCGCCCTTGATCCCGCTGGTGCTGAGCGTGAGCTTTGCGCTCTATGGTGTTGCCAAGAAACAGCTTTCATTGGGGCCGGTGGTATCAGTCACCGCAGAGGTTCTGCTGATCCTGCCGGTGGCGCTGACGGTGATCTGGCTGACCGGCGGCGCAGGGTTCCTGGGCAGCCCGGCGGACGCGGCCATGCTGGCGTTTTCCGGCATTCTGACGGGGCTGCCGCTGATCCTGTTCAGCTATGCCGCCAAACGGGTGCGGCTGGGCACCGTGGGGGTGCTGCAGTACCTGAACCCGACGCTGCAATTCCTGGTGGCGGTGCTGCTGTTTGCCGAGCCCTTCACCACCTGGCATGGTGCTGCCTTTGCGCTGATCTGGAGCGCGGTTGCGGTGTTCTCCTTCTCGGCCCTGCGTCAGGAGCGGGCGTCGCGCAGGGCGGCGATGGCGGCCACCGGGGTGTCGGCCCAGATCAGGTAATCCGCCAGATCCTGGCCGGCAAAGCCCTCGCCGATCACCTGCTCCAGCAGGGCGCGCAGCTTGTCCCAGTAGCCGGCGGTGTTCAGGATCACGATCGGCTTGGCATGCAGGCCGAGCTGGCGCCAGGTAAGCGCCTCGAACAGCTCATCCAGAGAGCCGGCGCCGCCGGGCAGCACGATCACAGCGTCGGCGTTCCACAGCATCACCTTTTTGCGCTCGTGCATGGTTTCGGTCACCACATAGGTGGTGAGATCCGACTTGCCGACCTCGCGCCGTTCCAGGTGGCTTGGGATCACCCCGAAAGTCTCGCCGCCCGCCTGCTGCGCGGCGCGGGCAACCTCACCCATCAGCCCGACATCACCGGCGCCATAGACCAGCCGCATGCCGTTGGCGGCAAGTGCGGTGCCGAGCGTGCGGGCGGCTTCTGCATAGGCGGGCTGCGCGCCTGCGCGCGATCCGCAATAGACACAGACGGATTTGATGCTCATCGGCCAGCCTTTCCGTGGAATTTCAAGGTGAAACGCAATTGGTGTTTTGACCCGTGATAGCGGGATTGCTAGATTTGCTCAACTAAGCGGAAGGGAACATTCCGCAAACGTCGAAGGGAAAGACATGGCGGATGCATCTGGAAGCGGGGGTCTGGGGGCCCTCACACTTGGCGCTGTTGCCGGAGTGGTTGTGGTGCTGGGCGGCGTGGCGCTGTTCCAGTTCGGGGTGTTCGGCTCCGGCGAACAGGAGCGTGAGGCCGCGAACGGGCAGGCTGGCGGGCAAGCGGCAAACAGCAGCGAGGAGTTTACCGGCGGTGGCGAGGAGTCTGGCCAGCCGCTGCAGAACCTAGAGGCGGCCGTCTCCGGGGAGGCGGAGGCCGACAGCGCTGCGGCGGATGCCGAGCCGGAGCAGGGCGTGACGGTTGAGAGCGTAGCGGATTCCGACGAGTCATCCGTTGAGGAAGCACAGGTTGCTGAGGTTGCTGAGGAAACAGCGCTGGTTGAGGAACAGCCGGTAACTGCCGGTGATGAAACGGAAACTGTGCCGGAGAGTTTACCTGCAGCGGAGGTGGAAGGCGACGCGCCTGCCGGGGAAGAGGCGGGTGAGGAAATTGCCTTGGCGGCGCCCTCTGATGCGGTGGCGGAGGCTGAGCCGGCCGCCGAGGCTGAGGCTGTTGAACCTGACTCTACGGAAGAGAGCAAGGAAGATATCTTTGTCCTGCAGGCGCCGGAGCTGGATCTGGTGCGGGTGGACCGTGACGGGGCCGCGGTGATCGCCGGGCGGGCGCAGGAAGGCGTCCGGGTTTCGGTGCTGCTGGATGGCGAGGTGCTGGAGCAGCTGGACGTGCCGGCAGGCGGCGAGTTTGTCTCGCTGGCCACGATCGCGCCGAGCGCTGACGCGCGGGTTGTGTCGCTCCTGGCGGAGCATGACGGCCAGCAGAGCGCCTCGGGCGCATCCTTCATTCTGGCGCCGGCCGGCCCGGTGGCGTCCGTAGCTGCGGAAGAGGCTGGGGACCCGTCCAGCGAACCGGCAGAGACCGCAGCAGCAGCGCCTGCACCGGCGGATCAAACCCCGGCGGCTCCGGTTGCGGAGGAACAGGTTGCGGCGCTGGACCCGGCGGCAGGAGCGGAGACGGACCAGACGGCTGCCTCCTCGGCTGAGGCAGAGTCCGAACTCGCTGCGGCGGCTGAAAGCGGGGCTGAGACTGCTTCTTCTGATGAACGGGATGCAGCAGCCTCCGAACCGGCGGTGCAAACCCCGGCTGTCTCGGCTGACCCGGCCGCACCGCAGCCGCAGGGCCAGGCGGTTGCCGTGCTGCGTGCCGGTCAGGACGGGATCGAGGTGGTGCAGCCCGCGATCCCGGCTGATCCGGAGCTGAGCGACGAGGTGGCACTGGATGCGATCAGCTATAACGGCACCGGCGGGGTGGAATTGTCGGGCCGCGCCCGGCCGAAATCGCGGGTGCGCGTTTATGTCGACAATGCCCCGGTGGCCGAGCTTGATGCAGCCGAGGATGGCCGCTGGACCGGCGAACTGGCGGATGTGGCTCCGGGCCTTTACACCTTGCGCCTGGATGAGATCGAGCCGGCCTCCGGCGCGGTGGTGAGCCGCCTGGAAACCCCGTTCAAGCGCGAGGCGCCCGAGGTGCTGCCGCAGCCGGGCGGTGACGCAACACCGCAGCAGCCGACGCCGCTGGTGCGGGCGGTCACGGTGCAGAAGGGCGATACGCTCTGGGGGATCTCGCAGGAGAAATACGGCAGCGGCTTCCTGTACGTCCGGGTGTTCGAGGCCAACCGCGGCGCGATCCGCGATCCGGACCTGATCTATCCGGGACAGGTCTTTACCATCCCCGAGTAAGTTCTTGGAAAACGCGCCCTTGCGGCGCGTTTTTTCTGCCCGCCCCTCGCAAATCCGTGAACAGGTGAATATCTGAAGGGGTCCAGCCAGGATTAGCCATGACCCAGACAGACCAGGCCGCCGTGCCGCCGCAATCAGACATCGCCAAGGAAGAGCGCCGCTCCGGCCTGCGAACCCTGCGCAAGGTGGGGCCGTACCTGTGGCCCGAGGGTAACCGGTCGGTGAAGGTGCGGGTTGTGCTGGCGCTGGCGGTGCTGGTGCTGGCCAAGCTGATCGCGGTCTATACGCCGATGCTGTACAAGGGCGCGGTTGACAGCCTGGCGGGCGAGGGCGTGCCTCCGCTGGCGCTGGGGGCGGTTGGCCTCACCGTGGCCTATGGCATGGCACGGATCCTGACCACCGGCTTTCAGCAGCTGCGCGATGCGGTGTTTGCGCCGGTGGGCCAGCGGGCGCTGCGCCGTCTGGCGCTGGAGACCTTTACCCATATCCACCGCCTGTCGATGCGCTATCACATCACCCGCAAGACCGGCGGCCTGAGCCGGATCATCGAGCGCGGTGTGAAGGGCGTTGAGTTCCTGCTGCGCTTCATGCTGTTTTCCATCGGCCCGCTGATCCTGGAGCTGACCCTGGTGGCGGTGATCCTGACGGTGCTGTTTGATGCCTGGTATCTGGTCGTGGTGGCGGTCACCATCGGGCTTTATGTCTGGTTCACCTTTGCGGTCACCGAATGGCGGGTGAAACTGCGCCGGGAGATGAACCAGCAGGATACCGACGCCAACCAGAAGGCCATCGACAGCCTGCTGAACTTTGAGACCGTCAAGTATTTCGTCGCCGAGGAGCGCGAAGCCGAGCGGTATGACAGCGCGATGCGCGGCTATGCGCGGGCGGCGCTCAAGACCGCCTATTCGCTGGCGGCGCTGAATTTCGGCCAGAGCGTGATCATCACCGCCGGTTTGATCGGCGTCATGGTGATGGCGGCCATCGGGGTGGAGCAGGGCAACCTGACCGTCGGCGATTTCGTCATGGTCAACGCCTACATGATCCAGATCACCGTGCCGCTGAACTTCCTGGGCACCGTCTACCGCGAAATCCGCCAGAGCCTGGTGGACATGGGGGAGATGTTCGACCTGCTGGAGCAGCCCGCCGATGTAAGCGACCGTCCCGGCGCCGGGGAGCTGAAGGTCAATGGCGGGCGCATCACGCTGGAGAATGTGCGGTTCTCCTATGATGCCGGGCGGGAGATCCTGAAAGGCATCTCGCTGGAGGCGGAGCCGGGGCAGACGGTGGCCATTGTCGGCTCCACCGGGTCCGGCAAATCGACCATCGGGCGGCTCTTGTTCCGGTTCTATGACGTGACCGGCGGGGCGCTGAAGATCGACGGGCAGGACGTGCGCGAGGTGACCCAGCAAAGCCTGCATCATGCGATCGGGGTGGTGCCGCAGGACACGGTGCTGTTCAACGACACCATCCGCTACAACATCGCCTATGGCCGCGACGGGGCCACCCAGGAAGAGGTGGAGCAGGCGGCGCGTGATGCGCAGATACATGACTTCATCGTGGCGCTGCCGGAAGGCTACGACACCCAGGTGGGCGAGCGCGGGCTGAAGCTGTCGGGCGGTGAAAAGCAGCGGGTGGGGATAGCCCGGACGCTGTTGAAGAACCCGCCGGTGCTGCTGCTGGACGAGGCGACCTCGGCGCTGGACACCGATACCGAGCAGGAGATCAAGGAGGCGCTGGCCCGCGCCGGGCAGGGGCGCACGGTGCTGACGATCGCGCACCGGCTGTCGACGATTGCCGAGGCCGACCGGATCGTGGTGCTGGAGCAGGGCGAGATCGCCGAGACCGGTACCCATGAGGAGCTGCTGGCACGGGAGGGCCGCTATGCCCGGCTGTGGCAGCGCCAGCAGGCGGATCAGGACGCGGCCTGAGCAGGGGCATTGCGCGTATGAGCGATCAACGAAAAAGGCCGGTCTTTGGACCGGCCTTTGTGTTTTCCCTTGCAGCGGGGCTTTAGAAGTCGCTCCAGGTAGCATTTGCTGCCTTGGCCGGCATCGGCACTGCCGCGCCGAAGTCGATTTCCCCGCCATGCGCGCTGGGGGCGGCAGGTGCCTTGGCGGCGCGAGCGTTGCGGGTGACGGCGCCAGCCGCGCCGTTGAGTTTGAACTGCCCCATCAGCTCCGCCAGCTTGCTGGCATCCGTGTGCAGCATGTGGCCCGCGGCGGTGGCTTCCTCCACCATGGCCGCGTTCTGCTGGGTGACCTGATCCAGCTGGCTGACACCGGTGTTGATCTCGCTGAGGCCGGTGGACTGCTCGGCGGCGCCCTCGGCGATGTTGGAGACCAGTTCCGCGATGGTGTTGACGCGGGAGGCGATGCTGGTCAGCGCTTCCCCGGTTTTACCGACCAGGTCGACGCCCTGCTTCACATGCGCGGAGCTGTCGGTGATCAGCGCCTTGATCTCGGTCGCGGCATCGGCAGAGCGCTGTGCCAGCGCCCGCACCTCGGAGGCGACGACGGCAAAGCCCTTGCCGGCCTCACCCGCCCGCGCGGCCTCGACCCCTGCGTTCAGCGCCAGCAGATTGGTCTGGAAGGCGATGTCGTCGATCACGGAGATGATCTGGGCAATCCGGACCGAGGACTGCTCGATCCCGGTCATTGCGGAGACCGCGTTGCGCACCACCTCGCCGCTGGCTTCGGCCTCTTCGCGCGCCTCCTGCATCGTGCGTTCGACGTCGCGGGCGCCATTGGCCGAGGACTTCACCGAAGCGGTCATCTCCTCCAGCGCCGCGGCGGTCTGTTCCAGCGTGGCGGCCTGGCTCTCGGTGCGGTTGGACAGATCGTCCGAGGCGGTGCTGATCTCGGTGGCGCCGTTGTGGATGCTGCCGGTTGCCGCGATCACCTGTTCGATTGTGTCCTTCAGTGTTTCGACGGTGGTGTTGAAGCTGTGCCGAAGCTGTTCGTATTCCTCGGGGAAGGACTCCTCGATGGTGCAGTCGAGATCGCGGCTGGACAGGCGCGAGAGATGGTCGTCGAGCGTGCCCACAACGGCGCCGCGGTCGGCGATGCGGCTGGCCTCGATGGAGGCGAGCCTGTCTTCGGCCTCTGCCAGCGCGGCGCGGGTTTTTTCCATCGCGCGGCTGAGGTTGCCGGCTTCGGTCCGGGAGTCCAGATGGGCCGGTTCAAAGTCGAATTCCTTGCGGGCCAGCCGGTCCAGGTCCGCCTGCAGGTCGCCGAACTGCCGGGTGAAGGCGATGATCAGCCGCAGCCCGGTCACGCCGCTGATGACCAGGGCGAGGGCAACGGCGGCCAGGGTCACGGTCAGCGCCTGGCGGGCGTTCGATGCCTCCTGCTGCGCCAGTGCAATCATGGCGCTGGCGGCGGTGTCCTCTGCCGTCCGCAGGGAGCTGACCCAGCGTGTCGCCCGGTCGAACCAGTCCTTGGCGGCATGGTCCGGGGCACCGGTGCCGGGGCCTGCGTTCAGAACCTGCTCGCGGATGCCGGGCAGACCGCTGGGCGCCAGGCCCGCGCGCAGTTCCAGCCCGGGGAGGTTCTGGCCGAAGGCAAGCGCGGCGATGTCCAGAAGCTGGCTCTCGACCGCGCCGGTGCGGGTAAACCAGCGATAAATGTTCAGGGGGAAGCTGCCCTGGCTGAAGCCGGAGGCCCCGGCAGCGCGCTGCTGGCCCGCGGCTTCCTTGGCGTAGGCCAGGCTGACCAGACCGGTGCCGAGCTGTGCCAGTTCGGCGTTCTTGGGGTGCAGCAACCGGACGCTGACATCGCGCAGGATACTGGCAATTGCGTCCGAGTAGCGCGCGCCCATCTGGCCAGGCTGCAGCTGACGGCTGGTCACCGCGTCCCGCAGGCCAGACAGCCCGTCCAGATGTTTCAGCGAGGCGGCCGCCGCGGCCGGCACCTTTTGCAAGGCTTTGTCGGCGTTGGCGCGGGCGCTGTTCAGCTCACGGGCAGATCCCGAGCCGCCGGAGGACAAATAGGCGGCAGACAGGCCGCGCTCGACCTGCAGAAAGTGAACAACCTCCATCAAGGCCACGGCTTGACGGGTTTCAGCCTGTGTGAGCTGCGCGTTTTGAAAGCGGTCCCAGTCCGACAGGGCCTTGAGCCCTCCGACACCGGCCAATGCAATGAGCGGGATTACGATCAGCGCCAGAATTTGCGAGCGTAGTGACATTCCTCTATTCCCAACCAGAAAGAACATGCGGAGCGGCGGTTTCCCGGCTCCTGCCGCTCCGTTGCACGCAGGGACTAACAAACTGTGAACTTTGAAATTGACCGGAAAGGCATTGAAATCAGGTGGGAATTTCAATTGCCCTGATTGCGTCACCTGCCGGTTCCCGCTGTCGCAAACAGGCGGAAATGTATAATCGGGGGGCACATTTTGAACCGCCCGAATGATGCGGGATCTGGGGGAATGTTACGCCTTTTCAGCGGGTTGCGCCTTAAAGCTTCAGGGCATCTAAAATCAGCAGGATTTCCGCTTAGCCGCAATTGTTTGGAGAATTTGCGGCTGACAGAGGCAGAACCTTCCGGAAGGCGATTCCAAGGACACTGGTTCCGCTGGGGTGCCGGCCCGATGACTGTGCTGCGGGGGAAGCCGTACGGCAGACCCGGTGCAGCCGGCAATGGTATCAGAACGTCCCTGCTAATGCATGAATGGCCGCAGAGGGCATTGGGAGGGGCTTTTCCCATTGACCGGCCAATCACTGTGACTGCAGTCTCCCGGTTTCAGGGATCAGCGGCAGACGCGCCGTTTGACCCGGAAGAAAAGGATAATTTGATGAAGTCTCTTCTGCCTGCCGTCTCCGCTGCTGCCCTGTTGGCCTTTCAGGCTCCGGCCTTTGCCGAGGATCTGAAATTCCTGCTGGTCAACGAAAGCAGCGCCGACCTGGTTGAGTTCAATGTATCCCGCAAGTCGTCGGACAACTGGGAGGAAAACCTGATCGATGGCGGCTATCTGGCACCGGGCTATGAGATTGGCGTTCTGATCGCCGATGGCGCCGCCACCTGTGTCTATGACATACGCGGCAGCTTTGCCGATGGATCCGAGGCAGAGGATTACGGGCTCGATCTGTGTGATCTGGGCGAATACACCTTTACCGACTGATTGGGTGGGCGGCACCCGGGGGGCTGGTCACACGTGCTGGCGGATGAAGGGTTCCACCGCATCGAAGAACTGGCCGAACCCCGGCTGGCCTTCGATGCCGATGTGATTGTCGCCCGGCAGCTCGACAA
Organism: Leisingera coralii; assembly: GCF_049056525.1. Taxonomy (NCBI): domain Bacteria; kingdom Pseudomonadati; phylum Pseudomonadota; class Alphaproteobacteria; order Rhodobacterales; family Roseobacteraceae; genus Leisingera; species Leisingera coralii. The sequence continues at coordinate 78,837 of NZ_JBHUPT010000048.1, forward strand.
AGCGGGCGCCGGGGATCAGCCGGGCGGTCAGCTGGCCCTGGCTGACCGGCACCACCCGGTCGCCTGTGTAATGCAGTACCAGTGTTGGCACATCCAGTTGCCGGGCCAGGCCGCGGACGTCGATCTGGCCGTTCATCTGGTAGATCCGGGCGGCGTTTTCCGGGGTGACGGTAACCCTTTGCAGCTCGTCAAAGCTGTCCTGGACCGCGATCGGGGCGTCGGGCAGGAAGGATGAGGTGAAGAAATGCCGGTAGACCGGCGTATCGGAGCCCCAGCCCTCGCGGATCATCATCAGGGCGGTTTCGTACATCTTCCGCTCCTCCTCGGTGCCGCGCGCCAGCCGCCCCTGCACGTAGCCGCCGAACAGGATGAGGCAGGCCACCTGCTCCGGATGGCGGGTGGCATACTCGATGGCAAAGGCCGCGCCCTGGCTGATTCCGATCAGCGCAAAGCGGCTGAGGCCGGCGGCGGCGGCGACCGCCTCCATATCCTCGATCATGGCGGCGGCGCTGATGCGCTCCGTGTCCCAGTCCGACAGGCCGTTGCCGCGCTGGTCGAACCGCACCAGCCGGTGATTGCGGGCCAGCCGGGCCAGGAATGGCGCCATGAAGGGGCTTTGCCATTCGTATTCGATGTGGTTGAGCCAATGCGGCGCGCGCAGGACCGGAGGGCCTTCGCCGACGCTGGCATGGGCGATATGGGTGCCGTCGGCGCTGACGCAAAAGGCGACCTCTTGACTGTGGGCGAGGCCGGGTTTCGGGTGTTCCGGCGCCTGCTCCGGGACCCATTGCCAGACCCGGACCGGGCGGGAGATGTTCTTGATCCGCTGGCTGCCGAGATCCTTGAAGCCGCTGGCAATCCGCCCCTGCACGGTCTGATAGACGATATCGGAGATGCAGACACCGCCGGGCCGGGCCAGCCCCTCCAGCCGGGCCGCGACGTTGACGCCATCGCCGAACATGTCGGCTTCGTCAAAGATGACATCGCCGAGGTTGATGCCGACCCGGTACTTGATCTTCTGGTCCTCGGGCAGCGCTGCTTCGCGTTCGGGCATTTTCGCTTGGATTCCGAGGGCGCAGTTCACGGCGTCCTGGGCGGAGACAAATTCAGCCAGCAGGCCGTCGCCGGTGGTCTTGATGATGCGGCCGCGGTTTCGGCTGATCGCGGGGTCGATCAGGTCGCGCCGGTGCTGTTTCTGGCGCGCGATCGTGGCCTCGTCGTCGATCTCCATCAGCCGGGAATAGCCGACCATGTCGGATGCCAGTACTGCTGCTAGCCGGCGTTCCATCTGCGTTCCCTCCTGACGTCAGGGTAGCAGATTTTCCGCGCGGGCGCTTGCGGGATGATTGCTCCCGTACTGCCGGGGGAGTGAGGAATGCAGGCGTGCCAAAAAGAAAACGCCCCGCCGGGTGGCGGGGCGCTGATCATTCGGCGGCGCGGAGTCTGCCTGCGGGGGGCGGCGGTGTCTCATCGTCCTCTGCTGGCGGCTCCTGCTCTGCCGCGGCGGGCTGCTCGTCACCCTCCCACAGGATTTCCGTGGTCGGCAGCGCACGGGCCTTTTTGAAAAGGCGCGAGTCCTGCGCGATGCGGCTGGAGCGGCCGCGGGTCAGGCGCGACAGCATCCGTCCGAGTGCCCGCATGTAGGTGGAGAACCACACCCGGATGGCCAGCAGCGACGGGGTCACCACCAGGGTCAGCACGGTGGCGATGCCCAGGCCAAAGACCACGGCGGTTGCCAGCTGTTTCCACCACAGCGCGGTGGGGCTGTCGATCGAGTAGCCGCCGTTGATGAAGTCGAGGCTGACACCGAACATCATCGGGGTGAGGCCCGCCATCGTGGTGATGGTGGTCAGCAGAACCGGGCGGATACGTGCCTCAGCCGTGCGGATGATCGCCTCGATCCGCGGCATCTTCTGGCTGAACTCCTGATAGGTGTCGATCAGCACGATGTTGTTGTTCACCACGATCCCCGCCAGCGCCACGATGCCGGTGCCGGTCATGATGATGGAGAAGGGCTGCTGCATCACCATCATGCCGATCAGCACGCCGGTGGTGGAGAGCACCACCGCCAGCAGCACCAGCACCGAATTATAGAAGCTGTTGAACTGCGCCAGCAGGATCACGAACATCAGCGCCAAGGCGCCGGCAAAGGCCCTGGACAGGAAGGCTCCGGATTCCTCCTGCTCCTCCTGGTCGCCGGTCCATTCCCAGCTGATGCTGCGCGGCAGCGGGTCGGTTTCCAGCCATTCGGTGATGACGGCGATCCGCTCGTTCGGGTTCACCGGGCTGATCTTGGCGCCGTTGTCCAGCGCCGCCAGCACCGCATCGAAGCTGTCGGCACCCGTCAGCGTCACCAGTTCCATCAGCCTGCCGTTCGGAGCGGTGAGGCTGTCGCCGTTGGCCGCCGTGCCTTCCGGCACTTCCTTGAGCAGGGCCAGCCGGGTCATTTCGCCGGTGTCCGGATCCTCCAGGATGACCTTGTTCAGGCCCGCCTCGACGTCGGCCTTGACGTCGTAGAACCGTTCCTGGCCGATGCGGTTGATCTGGGCCAGTTTCGGCACCGGCTGGCGGGTCACGAAGTTCGACAGCGGCACCAGCCCGTCGGCGGTGCGGACCTTGAGGTTGTCGAGCGTCGACAGCACCCGGTCCTGTTCCGGCAGGCGGACGCGGATTTCGATTTCCTCATCCGAGCTGTCCACCCGCATGGTGTCCAGCAGGATGCCGCGGGTGACAAGCTGCACCATCGCGCCCACGGTCGCCACATCGGCGCCGTAACGGCCGGCCTTCTCGACATCCACGTTGATCTGCCAGTCGATGCCGGGCAGCGGCAGGCTGTCCTCGATCAGGATCAGGCCGGGGGTGTTTTCGAACTGCTCCCGTGCGGCCAGGGTGGCGCTGGTCAGATCGTCCCAGCCGTCGCCGCGCAGGCGCAGGTGCACCGGCTTGCCGGAGGCGGGGCCCTGTGCCAGGGCGCGGACCTCGACCTCGAACCCGGGCAGCTTGGCCAGTTGTGCGTTCAGCTGGTCGATCACGGTGTTGCCGTCATATTCCTCGGCGATGATTTCTTTCTCAAAGCCCAGGTATTTGCTCAGCAGCGCGCCGAACCAGCCGTCCAGCGGCTCGCTCTCGGTGGGGCGCTCCTCCCACGGGATGATCTCGAACTGGACCTGGCCGATGGTGTCCGGCGGCAGCTGCGCGCCGGAGCTGTCGGTGTTGAGGCCGCCGTCGCCGGCAAAGGAGAAGACATTGATCACCGCGTGGTGGTCCAGGATGACCTCCTCGGTGGCGCGGACCATGTCGTCCTTTTCGTGCAGCGAGATGTTGCCGCGGGCGCGGACATAGGCGGTGGCCTGCTCCGGTTCCGAGTCGACGAAGAATTCGACGCCGTAGTTATTTTCGCTGAAGGTGGCGAAAACGGTCATGATGGCAAAGCCCACCGCGCCGATGGTCACAACCGGCATCACCGGGTTGCCCGCGATGAACTTGATCACATGGCCGAAGGGCGTGTGGTGGTAGCCGGGGGCGACCTCCTTTTCCTCGCGCTCGATCTTGACGGCGCTGAGGGTGATGGAGGCGGCGAAGGCTGCCAGGGTAAAGACCAGCCCGCCGAACAGAACGCCTGCCATCGGCTCCGTGCCTTCGGGCAGCAGATAGGAGGGGTTCAGCATCTGCATGGCGCCTGCGAACATGCCCCACATGGAGACCGGCACCAGAACCGCGCGCAGCCACCAGGGCGCGATCATCCGCAGAGCGCGGGAGGCGCCCTCGAAGGTGCGGCTGATACGGCCGGTGACACCGCCCATGACGGGCAGGTAGATCAGCGCTACCACCAGCGAGGCCGACAGCACGAAGATCAGGGTGACCGGCAGCATGCCCATGAATTCGCCCGGAACGCCGGGCCAGAACAGCATCGGCAGGAAGGCGCAGAGCGTGGTCGCGGTGGAGGAGACGATCGGCCAGAACATCCGCTGTGCCGCCTCGACATAGGCGTGCATCGGGCCGGTGCCTTCCTTGATCCGTTTGTCGGCGTATTCCACCACAACGATGGCGCCGTCCACCAGCATCCCCACGGCCAGAATCAGGCCGAACATCACGATGTTGGAGATCGAGATGCCCATCAGTGCCAAGAGTGCAAAGCACAGCAGGAAGGATGTCGGGATTGCAAAGCCGACCAGCAGCGCAGCACGGCTGCCAAGCGCCGACAGCACCACGATCATCACCAGCGCGATGGCGGTCAGCACCGAACCTTCGAGCTGGCTGACCATCGAACCGACCACACGGCTCTGGTCGTTGGAGGTGCCGACCTCAACCGCGGCCTGCAATTCCGGCGGCCATTTGGACTTTGACTCCTCCAGGGTCTCTTTCACCAGGTTGACGGTGTCGATCAGGTTGTAGCCCTTGCGCTTGACCACCTGCAGGGCAACCGTGTCCTCGCCGTTGAAGCGGGCGGTGCCTTCGCGGTCCTCGAAGGTGAAGTTGATCTGCGCCAGTTCACCCAGGGTGACCACACGGTCGCCATTGGTCTTGACCGGCAGTTGGTAGATGTCTTTCACGTCGTCGAAGGAGGAGGGGATCTTGACCGCAAAGGTGCCCTGGCTGGTCTCGACCTCACCAGCTGCGATCAGCTGGTTGTTGTTCTGCACGACATTGATCAGCTCAAGTGCTGTGACGTTGTAAGCCTCCAGCCGCAGCGGGTCGATCAGCACCTCGACCATCTCGTCGCGGTTGCCGGCAATACCAGCCTCCAGCACCGCATCAAGCGCCTCAAGGTCGTCCTGCAAGTCCTTGGCAATGCGCGCCATCGTGCGTTCGGGCACGGCGCCGGTCAGGTTCACGATGACGATGGGGAATTCGGAGAAGTTGATCTCGGTGATCGAGTATTTCTCGGCCCCTTCCGGGAACTCCGCCTCCGCCTTGTCCATGGCGTCGCGCACGTCGGCCATGATGGCGGTCTTGTCCCAGCCGAATTCGAACTCCAGCGCCACCCCGGCATAGCCTTCGGCGGCGGTGGACGTCATCTTGTCGAGCCCGTCGAGGTCGGCAAGCTCGGTCTCCATCACCTTGACCATCAGGGATTCGGCGTCCTCGGCGGAGATGCCGGGGAAGGGGACTGAGATGAACAGGGCCGGGATCTCGATATCCGGCTCGCCCTCTTTGGGCAGCATCGAGTAGGCAAAGCCGCCGACAAGCAGCGAGATTGCGATGAAGGCGAGGACCATCCGGGCGCGGCCGGCGGCCCAATCGACGATGCCAATCACTGTTCAGTCTCCCGGTAGGTGGCCGCCACGGCGACGCCTTCGGTCACAAAGTCCTGCCCCACGACGATCACGTCTGCGGTTTCGGGCAGGCCGCCGAGCCAGACGCCGTCGGCCTCATCCCGCAGGAGCTGCACGGCATAGAATACCACGGTGCTGTCCTCGCCGACAACGCGGACGCCAAGCTGGCCCTCGTTGTTCAAGGTCAGCGCCGATTGCGGCAGCTTGTGCGCCAGCCGCCCGGCGGAGGAGATGGCGATATCGGCGGTCTGGCCGTCGCGGATGCTCAGGTCCGGGTTCGGCACGGTAATCTCGACCTCGAAGGTGCGGGTGGTGGGGTCGGCGGAGCGGCTGAGGAAGGTCACCTTGCCCTGAACCTGCTGGCCGGTGGACAGCTCTGCGCCTGCTGTTGCGCCCAGTTCCACCTTGTTGACCTCTGCCTCCGGCACGTAGCCCACCAGCTTGATGGTATCGAGCTGAATGACGGTGCCGCAGAGGCTGCCCGGCTGCAGCAGGCTGCCCAGTTCGGCGGTGTCGCTTTCCAGCAGGCCAGCGAAGGGCGCGGTTATGGTCAAGCGGTCCAGCTCCTTTTGCGCGGCGGCAACCGCGGCAATGGCGGTGCGTTCCGCGGCTTCGGAGGCGGCCAGCCGGGTTTCAGAGGCATAGCCGCCTTCGGACAGTTTGGAGGAGGCGGTGAGGTTGATCTTGGCTTCCTTCAGCCGCGCCTGCGCTTCCTGCAGTGTGGCGTTGCGGGTGCCCGGGTCGAGCTGGCACAGGACATCGCCCTTTTCAACATGGGCGCCCTTGCGCAGCGGCTCGGAAATCACGGTTGAGGTGGTTTCGGCCCGTACGTCCACCTGGCGGATGGCCTGGGTCTGGCCGCGCAGGATTACCGCGCTGCCGATGGTGCGCGCCTTGCTTTGCAGCGCCACGACGCCCACGCGCGTTTCCTCGGCCTGGGCAAGCTCCAGCCCTTCGGCGGTTTCCGCTTCGCTTTGGGTGGCGTCCGGGGCATCCTCGCCGCGGGCAAAGGCCATCAGGTCGTCACGCTGAATAACCACCATATAGAGGCTGGCTGTCACCACCACCGCGGTCAGCATCGGGATGATACGCATGTCGGGCCTTTCCTTGTTCCTGTCTTCTCCCTGTGCGCTGTGCTCCTGGGCCGGCGGGCGGCGGGGCCTGATTACAAGGGGAGTCGCGCGTATGTGATAGGCCTGATATAGGATATGTCCATTCTAAACTAAGTGGTTTAGTTCACATTTCTTGCTTTTCTGGCCTGAATACCGATGTTTCTGGTGCAAACGGGCCACTTGGCTTGGCGTTTGAGCCGGGGTAAGAGGGGCGCGACGCATACAATACCGGCAAGGGCGCAGGCCCGGGCCGCGCATATCAGGGGCTTTTCATGAGCGATACCGACAGCTTTATCGATGAGGTGACCGAAGAGGTCCGCCGTGACCGGCTTTTCCTGATGCTCAAGCGCTATGGCTGGATCGGCGGCGTTGCGGTGGCGCTGGTTGTCGGCGGTGCGGCGTTCCGCGAGTACAGCAAGGCGCAGGAGCGCGCGGCGGCAGAGGATCTGGGCGACAAGATCACTGCAGCGCTGGAGATCGACGGCAGCGAAGATCAGGCCGCGGCGCTGGCGGCGGTGACCGCCGAGGGCGCCGGCGGCACGGCCATCGTCAAGATGCTGGAAGCCGGTGCGCTGGCCGGGGCAGGCAAGACTGCCGAGGCGGTGGCCCGGCTTGAGGCCGTGGCCGTCAACGGCGAACTGCCGCTGATCTACCGCCACATCGCCAGCTTCAAGGCGCTGGCGCTGCAGGCCGATACCCTGAGCGTGGCCGACCGCCGCCTGCAGTATGAAGCACTAGCGCAGCCCGGTGCGCCGCTGGCGCTGCTGGCGGCTGAACAGCTGGCGCTGCTGGACATCGAAGAAGGCAACAGCGAGGCGGCCATTGCCCGGCTGCGGGAGATTGCAGCCGATGCCGCGGCAACCGGAGACTTGAAAGACCGCGCGTCTCAGGTGATTGTGGCGCTCGGCGGCTCCCTGGAGGGGGACACCGCGCCAGAGGGGTGAGGCGCTCCGCGGATGGGAACTTGCGGAAGACTACGGCAGACAGGGCAGGGCAATGACAATAACAAAGACTTTCTCCCGGGTACGGGGTCTTCTGTGCACAACCGCAGCCATGGCGGTTCTGGCCGCCTGTGCCGAGGAGGAAATCATCCTGCGCGGCGAGCGCGAGGATATCCGGCCCGATGCCGCCGTTGAGGTGGTGAACCAGGCGCGTCCCATTTCGCTGCCGGCGCAGACCGCCAATGCGGAGTGGGCCCAAGGGCACGGCGCCGAGGCGGGGCGCACCGCGCATCCGGCGCTGTCTGCCGCGCCGCAACGGATCTGGTCTGCCTCGATCGGTGCCGGTGACAGCCGCCGCCAGCGCATCACCGCGACCCCGGTTGTGGGCGGCGGGCGTATCTACACGCTGGACAGCGCGGCGCAGGTTTCCGCCGTCTCGCCGCAGGGCCAGGTCCTGTGGCAAAGCGGATTGATCCCGGCAGCAGATGACGAGGGCCAGGCCACCGGTGGCGGTTTGGCCTATGACAATGGCGTGCTCTATGTCTCTTCCGGCTTCGGGGTGCTGACGGCGCTGAATGCCGCCGATGGCAGCCTGATCTGGCGTCAGGAACTGGGCGCCACCGGCTCCGGCCAGCCGCGGGTCAGCGGCGGGCTGGTCTATTTGGTGGCGGGCGACGACACCGGCTGGGCTGTGAACACCAAGGACGGGCGCATTGCCTGGCAGATCGAGGCCTCGCCTTCAGCTGCCAACGTTCTGGGCGCACCGGCACCTGTGGTCACCAGTGACCTTGCCATCTTTGCCTTTGGCTCCGGCGATCTGATCGCCACCTTCCGCCGCGGCGGCCTGCGGCGCTGGAGCGCGTCGGTGGCCGGCCAGCGCACCGGCCAGACCCTGTCGCGGATCAGTGACGTGACCGGCGCGCCGGTGGTTGCGGGCAAGCGGCTTTATGCGGGCAACAACTCGGGCCGTACCGTCGCCATTGACCTGGACACCGGCGACCGGTTGTGGACCGCGCGCGAAGGCGCGTCCGGCACCGCCTGGCCTGCGGGCGGCAGCCTGTTCCAGGTGAGCGACCTGAACCAGCTGCTGCGCCTTGATGCGGGCACGGGCGAGGTGATCTGGGCGGTGGACCTGCCGGGCTATGTCAAGGACAAGCCGGGCAAGCGCGGCAAGATCCACGTGCATCACGGCCCGGTGCTGGCGGGCGGGCAGATCGTGCTGGCCTCCAATGACGGGCAGCTGCGCTTCTTCAATCCTGTTGACGGCAGCCTGACCCGCACCGCCGAGGTGCCGGGCGGCGCCACCACAGCGCCGGTTGTTGCAGGGCGCACGCTGTATGTGGTTTCCTCCGACGGTGAATTGCTGGCATACCGCTGATCCATGTTTCCGGGTGGCGGATGCCGCGCAGATGCGCTATGAGCCGCGTCTGAATCGCAGAAAGCTGGTCTGATGTCCTTTACCCTCGCCATTGTGGGCCGTCCCAATGTGGGCAAGTCCACCCTGTTCAACCGCCTCGTGGGCAAGAAGCTGGCCCTGGTCGATGACCAGCCGGGCGTGACGCGCGACCTGCGCGAGGGCGAGGCGCGGCTGGGGGATCTGCGCTTTACCGTGATCGACACCGCCGGTCTGGAAGACGCCACCGACAACTCGCTGGAGGGCCGCATGCGCCGCCTGACCGAGCGGGCGGTGGATATGGCCGACATCTGCCTGTTCATGATCGACGCCCGCACTGGTGTCACCCCGACCGACGAGATCTTTGCCGACATCCTGCGCCGCAAGTCCGCGCATGTGATCCTGGCCGCCAACAAGGCCGAGGGCAACGCCGCCGAGGCCGGGGTGCTGGAGGCCTATGGCCTGGGCCTGGGCGAGCCGCTGCGGCTGTCGGGCGAGCATGGCGAGGGGATGCCGGATCTGTACGGCATCCTGCAGCCGCTGGCGGAGAAGTTCGAGGCGGTGGCGGAAGACCATGCGCCGGTGACCGATGTCGAGGTCTATGAAGAGATCGGCGAGGACGAGGAAGAGGTCATCCCGGTTCCGACCGACGCCAAGCCCTTGCAGGTCGCTGTCGTCGGCCGCCCGAACGCGGGCAAGTCGACGCTGATCAACAAGATCCTGGGCGAGGAGCGGCTGCTGACCGGGCCAGAGGCCGGGATCACCCGCGATGCGATCTCGCTCAAGATCAACTGGAAAGACGTGCCGATGCGGGTGTTCGACACCGCCGGCATGCGCAAGAAGGCCAAGGTGCAGGAGAAGCTGGAAAAGCTCTCTGTCTCCGATGGCCTGCGCGCGGTGAAATTCGCCGAGGTCGTGGTGGTGCTGCTGGATGCGAGCATCCCGTTCGAGCAGCAGGACCTGCGGATTGCCGACCTGGCCGAGCGCGAGGGGCGCGCGGTTGTGGTGGCTGTCAACAAATGGGACGCCGAGGAGCACAAGCAGGAAAAGCTGCGCGACCTCAAGGAGGCCTTCGGCCGTCTGCTGCCGCAGCTGCGCGGGGCGCCGCTGGTGACGGTTTCGGCCAAGACCGGCAAGGGGCTGGACCGTTTGCATGAGGCGATCATGCGCGCCTATGCAACCTGGAACCGCCGGGTGCCGACCGCGGCGCTGAACCGCTGGCTTATCGGCATGCTGGAGCAGCACCCGCCGCCGGCCCCCCAGGGCAAGCGGATCAAGCTGCGCTACATGACCCAGGCCAAGAGCCGTCCGCCGGGATTCGTGGTGATGTGCTCGCATCCCGACAAGCTGCCGGAAAGCTATACCCGCTATCTGGTCAACGGCTTGCGTGAAGACTTTGACATGCCGGGCACGCCGATCCGCCTGTATATGCGCGGGCAGGGGGACAAGAACCCCTACAAGGGCAAGCGGACCAAGAATGCGGGCGCGCTGACCAAGCACCTGAACAAGCGCGGCGGCTAAAGCGGCAACGGCGGGGCGCTCCCGCCCGGCCTGCGGCATTCACAGAATTCCTTGGCCCGTTGGGCCCGGCGCCGCCCTGACGGGCGGCGCTTTTGCGTTGCGCGGATGCGGCGGCCTTTTGCCTGCCCGGCACCCCTGGCGGCTTCCGCTATTCCCTTTGCCGCGGCAGGGCGCTAATCCTATGGTTGTGTTTCTTGTTTTCGGTAGCCTTGCCTTTGGGCCTGGCGGGATTATCTGACATTCTACCTTGGACGGGCTGCGGGTTTCGCGCGCCTGTCACGCAATGATTTTATGGACGTTTTCATGGATCTGAGGGCACATACTCGCAAATACACCGAAAAGGACAACCGGCTGGCCGCGCTCAGCTACTTCGGAACATTTGCGGTCTATTTCCTGTCTCTTTTTCTGGCGATCGCGAATGCCGATCGCTGGTATGTGATGCTGCCCGCAGGCGTCGTGTTCGCCTTCGCTGCCGTCCGCCTGTATGTGCTGCAGCATGACACCGGCCATCATTCGCTGTTTGAAACCCGTTTGCAGAACGAGATCGCCGGCCATGTTCTGTCGCCTTTCACCTTCGCCCCGTTTGAGGTGATGAAGCAGAACCACAACCTGCATCATTCCAACATCGGCAATCTGGAGCACCGGGAAACCGGCGAGATTCACACCATGACGCTGCGGGAGTGGCAGCAGGCAGGCTTTTGGGAGCGGCTGTCCTACCGGCTGTACCGCAACCCCTTTGTGCTGGTGCCGGTGGGGGCGGCGTTTACCTATTTCATCCGTTACCGCTGGCCCAAGAACACGGTACGCTTCGGCGCCCTGGGCGTGGTGCTGCACAATCTGGTGATCGTGGCGATGCTGGCGCTTCTGTACCGTGTGGCGGGGATGACCGGCATTTGGGTGTGGCTGGTGTTTTCCTTCCTCGGCGGCATGATCGGGGTGTTCCTGGTCTATCTGCAGCATAATTTCGAGGACACTTACTGGGACCGCCGCCCGGACCTGAACCCGCAGGTGGCGGCGCTGCAGGGCTCATCCTGCCTCGACTTCGGCTGGTTCTTCGACATGGCGGTTGCCAATATCACCCTGCATGACATCCACCATTACAATGCCAGGATCCCCTCCTACCGGCTCCGCCAGTGCCATTACAGCCTGCCGCCGGAATTGGGACTGCGCCGGATCAAATTTCCCGAGGCTGTCCGGGCGCTGACGTTAAAGCTCTGGGATGAAGATAAAAAATGCCTAGTGCCCTTTCCTGCCTGAGCGGTGTTGTGCAATTTTGGCACTATTACCGGGACAAGTAATTTGAGCGGCAGGCGAAGGGGAGCAGGGATGACACCGATTGACAAGCTGCGCGGGGTTGGGCCTGCGCTGGCCAGGATACTGCAGGAAAACGGCGTGCAATCCGTCGAGGATCTGGCGGGGATGGAGGAGGCCGGGCTGCGCCGAATTCCCGGTATCGGGACAAACCGTGCAGCTTCGCTGGGGGCTCTGGCAAGGAAAGCGGCAAGCGCAGGGGCGGCGGATAGCCCGGACGGGGACGGAGGCAAGCCGGTGAATGGCAAGCCAGCCGAACCAGGGGCAGACGCCCTTTCGCAACCGGCACAGGAAGAGATGGACAAGAAACTGGCCGAAGCCGAGGCTGCCCGCAAGGCAGCGGAGGAGAAGGCGGCAAAAGCCAAAGCCAAGGCCGCAAAGGCCAAGCGCAAGGCCGCCAATCTGGCGGAGGAATTTGCTGCGGCCAAGATCAAGGCCAAGCTGAAGGCCAAGAAGATGAAGGCCAAGGCCAAGAAGGCCATCGAAAAAGAGAAGGCCAAGGCGCAAGCGATCCTGGAAGGGAAGACTGCCGGGAAGAAAAAGAAGAAGGCGAAGAAGTAGCGCCAACTCCTTCACTTGAAATAAAAAAACCGGCGCTGAAAGGCGCCGGTTTTCGATTGTTTGACTGGGCGGGGTTAGACCAGCTGGCCTTCGGCAGTCAGGGTTAGCTTGCCGCCCAGATAGGGCGCCAGCGCCTCCGGCAGCTTAACCGACCCATCCGCCTGCTGGCCGTTTTCCAGCACCGCGATCAGGCAGCGGCCCACCGCCAGGCCGGAGCCGTTCAGCGTATGCACGAACTGCGGCTTGCCGCCGTCTGCGGGCTTGAAGCGCGCGTTCATGCGGCGGGCCTGGAAGTCGCCGCAGACCGAGACCGAGGAGATCTCGCGGTAGGTGTTCTGGCCCGGCACCCAGACTTCGATGTCGTGGGTCTTGCGGGCGCCAAAGCCCATGTCGCCGGTACACAGCACGATGGTGCGGTAGGGCAGGCCCAGGCGCTCCAGGATGTCCTCGGCGCAGCGGGTCATGCGCTCATGCTCTTCCAGGCTGCTGTCCGGATGGGTGACCGAGACCATCTCGACCTTTTCGAACTGGTGCTGGCGCAGCATGCCCGCGGTGTCCTTGCCGGCCGAACCGGCCTCGGAGCGGAAGCACTGGGTGTGCGCCACATAGCGGCGCGGCAGGTAGCTTTCCTCGACAACCATGTTGTTGACGATGTTGGTCAGCGTGACCTCAGCCGTCGGCACCAGCCACCAGCCGTTGGTGGTCTTGTAGCTGTCCTCGCCGAACTTGGGCAGCTGGCCGGTGCCATACATCATCTCTTCGCGCACCAGCACCGGGGTCCAGGTCTCGGTCAGGCCGTTTTCGTCCACATGGGTGTTAATCATGAACTGCGCCAGCGCCCGGTGGATGCGGGCAACCGCGCCGGACAGCACCACAAAACGGCTGCCGGAGAGCTTAGCCGCAACCTCGAAATCCATGCCGGGCTTCACGCCCTCGATTTCGAAATGCTCCTTGGGCTCGAAGTCGAGCGCCTTGGGCTCGCCCCAGCGGCGGATTTCGACGTTGTCGTCCTCATCCTCGCCCAGCGGCACATCCTCGAACGCAAGGTTCGGGATGGTGGCCAGCATGTCGTTCAGCTGCTGGTCCAGCGCCTTGGCCTCGGTGTTCATGGCGGCCACTTCGGCCTTCTTCTCGGCCACCAGCGCGCGCAGGCGCTCGAACTCGGCCTCATCGCCGCGGCCCTTGGCGGCGCCGACTTCCTTGGAGGCCTTGTTCTGCTCCGCCTGGGCGGTTTCGGCGGCCAGGATCTTGGCGCGGCGCGCCTCATCCAGCGCCAGGATCTCGGATGACACGCCCGCATCCCCGCGCCGCGCCACAGCGGCGTCGAAGGCGGCAGGATTTTCGCGGATTGCGCGGATGTCATGCATGGGAGTCTCTCCTAGCGTTGGAAGGTGATTTGAATCAGTAGGCCCATCCTATGACGCAAGGGTGAACAAAGGGGAAGGGGGGCGGACGGTCTATGCTGCAGGTGGGATTTTCGGGCACAGCCCGGGCCGTATCCCGCCCGCGGCTGGAAAAGTTAAGGCCGGGTGCTGGACCCGGCCTTTGGAGTATTATTCTGCGGCCATCGCCATCATCTGCACTTGGTGCCTTGGCGGCTGCATGCGGATCTCGCCGGTCAGGAAGTCCGCATAGTCGAAGGTCAGCTCCGTGCCGGCCGGGATATTGCTCAGCGCCCGGCCCCAGACCCCGTCCGAGAAATCGAGGTTCGGGTACATGGAATGGTTGAGGAAACGCCCTTCGTCGCATTGCAGCATCAGGTAACCGGGGCGGCAGGGATCCGGGAAGCAGTAGCGTTCCAGGAACTCTTTCATGTGCGGCTCGACGTTGTCCAGCTTGCTTTCCGGGAAGGTGGTGTCGAGCATTCTGTCATGCCGCCAGACGATGTCGCCCTTGGTGATGTGCTCATGGCTGAAAACACCCAGCCCTTCGATGGCTGAGGGGGCGAGATAGCAGCGCACCATCATCATGCGCCTGTTCCTTCTTTCAGGAATGGCCGGGCCGCCTTCCGGACCGGAAAAAGGGGGAAAAACCCCGCGTCTGGCGGCGGACGCAAGGGAAAGCAAAGCGCCGATTCGCGGCTGTTTGCAATCAAAATTTCACTGCGGGGGACGCGGCGTGGAGCCATATTATGCAGCTTGCCGGAACGGCAGCTGCTGCGCCGGGCAATCTGCGCCGCAGGCGTGTCAGGGTTCCCTTGCAATGCCCCAGTTCAACGCATAGGTTCCGCTGCAAAATTCCGGCATGACACCCATGCCGCTTTGACAGAAGGAATATCCCATGGACGGTGGCGCAGTCGCCCAATTTCTCCCGCTTATCCTGATCTTCGCGATCATGTACTTCCTGCTGATCCGCCCGCAGCAGAAGAAGATGAAACAGCATCAGGCGATGGTGGACGGCCTGCGCCGCGGTGACCAGGTGGTGACCCAGGGCGGCGTCATCGGCAAGGTGTCCAAGGTCAAGGAAGACGGCGAGATCGAGGTGGAGATCGCCGAGGGCGTCAAGGTGCGCGTGGTCAAGGCGACCATTGCCCAAGTTCTGAACAAGACCGAGCCGGCAGCCTGAGCGCCCTTCGCAACTATCTGAAAAGGCAGGGCAATGCTGCAAATTGATCTCTGGAAGAGGGTGCTGATCTGGCTGGTATGCGCAGCCGGGCTGATGCTTGCCCTGCCAAACGGTTTTTATACCCGCGTCGAACGGGCCAATGACGCGGCCGCCGACATCATCGCCAAGGGCGAGACCCCGGAACGGCTGGAAACGGCTGGCCAATGGCCGTCGTTCCTGCCGTCCGGGCTGGTGAATCTTGGCCTCGACCTGCGGGGGGGTGCGCATCTGCTCGCCGAAGTGCAGGTGGAAGACGTCTATGAGGCGCGGATGGATGCGCTGTGGCCGGAAGTGCGCGATGCGCTGCGGCCCGAGCGCAGCACCGTCGGCACCTTCCGCCGCCAGCCGGGGCCTGCGGATGAGATTCGCCTGAAGCTCTCCAAGCCCGACGGCATGGCCCATGCGCTGGAAGTGGTGCGCGGCCTGGCCAACCCGATCACCACGCTGACCGGTGTCGGCGCCAATGACATCGAGGTTTCGGCACAGGGCGACATCCTGGTGGTGCGCCTGAGCGAGGCGGAGAAGGTCGCCTCCGACGACCGCACCGTGCGCCAGGCGCTGGAAATCGTGCGCCGCCGCATCGACGAGGTGGGCACCCGCGAGCCGACAATCCAGCGCCAGGGCGCCGACCGGATCCTGATCCAGGTGCCGGGCATCGGGTCCGCGTCTGAGCTGAAGGCGATCATCGGCACCACCGCGCAGCTGAATTTCAACCCGGTTGTGGGCCGCGGCAGCGATGCCGATGCAGCGCCCGGCGTCGGCAACAAGGTGATCCCGTCGCTGGATGAGGACGGCGTTTACTACACCATCGAGGCCGCCGCGGTTGTGACCGGCGAGGACCTGGTGGATGCGCAGCCCTCCTTCGACCAGAACGGCCGGCCTGCGGTGACCTTCCGCTTCAACACCTCCGGCGCGCGCCGGTTCGGTGACTACACCGCGGAAAACATCGGCTCCCCCTTTGCCATCGTTCTGGATGACGAGGTGGTCTCCGCCCCGGTGATCCAGTCGCATATCCCGGGCGGCTCCGGCATCATCACCGGCAACTTCACAATCGAGGAAAGCACTAACCTGGCGGTGCTGCTGCGCGCAGGCGCGCTGCCCGCCGGGCTGGAGTTCCTGGAAGAGCGCACGATTGGTCCGGAACTGGGCCAGGACAGCATCGATGCGGGCAAGGTGGCAACCGCTGTGGCCTTTGCCGCTGTGCTTATCTACATGGTCGGCAGCTACGGCCTGTTCGGCATGTTTGCCAATGTGGCGCTGGTGCTGAACATCGCGCTGATCTTTGGCATGCTGAGCCTCATCGGCGGCACCCTGACCCTGCCGGGCATCGCCGGCATCGTTCTGACGGTTGGTATGGCGGTCGACGCCAACGTGCTGATCTTCGAGCGTATCCGCGAGGAGCTGAAATCCGGCCGCGGCCCAGCCCGGGCCATCGACGAAGGCTACTCCAAGGCGCTGAGCGCCATTCTTGACGCCAACATCACCACCTTCATCACCGCGGTGATCCTGTTCGCCATGGGCTCCGGCCCGGTGCGCGGCTTTGCGATCACCCTGGGGCTGGGCATCATGACCTCGGTATTCACCGCGATCTTTGTGACCCGCCTGATGATCATCATGTGGTTTGAACGGCGCCGTCCAAAAACGATTGAGGTGTAAGATGCGGCTGAGACTTGTTCCCCAGGAAACCTCTTTCGATTTCTTCAAGCGCGCCAAGCTGTGGCTGGGCATCTCCGCGCTGATGATGGTGGTGGGCTTTGCCTCCTTCATGTGGCAGGGGCTGAACTTCGGCATCGACTTCCGCGGCGGCACCACAATCCGGACCGAGGCCACCGAGGCCGTGGATGTGGGCGCTTACCGTGATGCGCTGGCGGTGCATGAGCTGGGCGATGTGTCGATCACCGAGGTGTTCGACCCGGCCTTCGAGGAGGACCAGCACGTCGCCATGATCCGTATCCAGGCGCAGGATGACGGCGAGGCGATTTCGGGCGAGATGATCGAAACGCTCAAGGCCTCGCTGGATGCGGTGGCGCCGGGCATCAAGTTTGTCTCGGTCGAATCCGTTGGCCCCAAGGTCTCGGGCGAGCTGATCCAGACCGCGGTGATTGCCGTCGTGCTCGCCATCGCGGCGGTGCTGGTCTACATCTGGCTGCGGTTCGAGTGGCAGTTCGCGCTCGGCGCGGTGGCGGCGCTGGTGCATGACGTGGTGCTGACTATCGGCGTCTTCTCGGAGCTGCAGATCAAGTTCGACCTGGCGATCATCGCGGCGCTGCTGACCATCGTCGGCTATTCGCTGAACGATACTGTGGTTGTGTTTGACCGGGTGCGCGAGAATCTGCGCCGCTACAAGAAGAAGGACCTGGCCGAGGTTCTGAACATCTCGATCAACGAAACCCTCAGCCGGACGATGATGACCTCTGTCACCACGCTGCTGGCGCTGATCTCGCTTTATGTGCTGGGCGGCGATGTGATCCGCGGCTTTGTGTTTGCGATGATCTGGGGTGTTGTGGTCGGGACCTATTCGTCCGTGTTCGTTGCTTCCACCATCCTCTTGAAGCTGGGGGTGAAGCGCGACTGGTCGAAGCCGGACAACACCGCGGGCAACCAGTTTGCCAACATTGATGCTTGAGGCCTTTCAGGCAGCCCTGCAGACGCCGGGGCTGTTCTGGCTGCTGGTCACCATCGGAGCCGCGGGCCTTGTCCGCGGCTTCACTGGTTTTGGCACCGCGATGATCTTTGTCCCCGTGGGGGCGCAGTTCCTGCCGTCGGCGGATGTGGTGTTCCTGATGGTGCTGATGGGGGTGTTTTCCACCATCACCCTGTTCCCGCAGGCCTGGAGCAACGCGGACAGGGCAGAAGTCGGGGCATTGTCCATGGCCGCCGCGGTGACTGTACCGGTGGGTCTGTGGATCATGTCGCAGATGGATCCGCTGACCCTGCGCTGGCTGGCCGCCGGAGTGATTGGGTTAACGCTGGCCGCGGTGGTGTCCGGCTGGCGCTGGCAGGGAAGGCTGGGCTGGCCGGGGCGGTTTGCCATCGGCGGCGCGGCAGGCATCGTTGGCGGCATGACCGGGCTGACGGGGCCGGTGATCATTGTCTTCTACCTGGCCAACGTGCGCGACGTGGCGCGGGTCAGGGCCAATACCATAGTGTTTCTGGCGGCGCTCGATGTGGTGATCGCGGTCAACCTGATCTTTGGCGGCATGGCCAGCCTCAAGGCATTCATTCTGGCCGCGCTGTTGGGCGTGCCTTATGTGATCACCACGCTCACCGGCAAGGCGCTGTTTGATCCCAAACTGGAGAAGCTTTACCGCTTCGCCTCCTATTCCGTGATCGCGCTGGCCGTGTTATCCAGCCTCCCGGTATTTGACTGAAAGGACCCCAGATGCGCCTGAACGAAGTGAGCTATTCCGACGCGCAGCCGGTTGACGGCTATGGCGAAGGGTTCTTCCGGATTGGCGGGCAGGTGCATCAGGGCGCGGTGCTGACCTCGGCGGGTGGCACTGCGCCCTGGGGCGGCATGACCGACGCCGACCCGCTGCTGGCGCTGGCCGGGGAGATTGACGTGCTGTTCATCGGCACCGGGCCTGAGATCGCCCATATCCCGGCAGAACTGCGCAAGGCGCTGGAGGAGGCCGGGCTGGGGGTGGAAACCATGAACTCGCCCGCGGCGTGCCGCACCTACAATGTGCTCCTGTCCGAGGGGCGCCGGATTGCCCTGGCGGCGCTGCCGGTCTGATTTCCTGGAATTCATTTGACCTGCCGCAAAGCGGGCATTTCGAAAACAGGCTTTTCATGCGCCGTAGCAAGGGGATAAGCGGGCTTCATGACATTAACTGTGACGGATCTGAGTGTGGCCCGCGGTGGCATCCCGGTGCTGGAGGGGCTGAGCTTTATGCTGGAGTCCGGCAAGGCGCTGATCCTGCGCGGCCCCAACGGCATCGGCAAGACCACGCTGCTGCGCACCGTTGCAGGCCTGCAGCCGCCGCTGAAGGGGCAGGTTGAGGGCGCCGAGGACCAGATCGCCTATGCCGCCCATTCCGACGGGCTGAAGCCGACGCTGACGGTGGCGGAAAACCTGACCTTCTGGGCCAGTGTGTTTGGCCGTAACGGGATTGAACGGGCGCTGGACGGGTTCGATCTTCAAACTCTGCGCGACCGTCAGGCGGGGGCACTTTCGGCGGGACAGAAACGCCGTCTGGGCCTGAGCCGGATGCTGGTGACCGGCCGCCCGGTCTGGATTATGGATGAGCCGACGGTGAGCCTCGACAAGACCTCGGTCGCGATGTTTGCAAACGCGGTGCGGGCGCATCTGGGGCAGGGCGGCTCGGCGCTGATCGCCACCCACATCGACCTGGGTCTGGAGGCCGAGGTGCTGGATGTCGGCCCTTACAAGGCCAAGCCGCCTGAGGTCGACGATTTCGACGGAGGCTTCCTGTGATTGCGCTTCTTCTGCGGGATCTGAAGCTCGCCTTCCGCGCGGGCGGGGGTTTTGGCCTGGGCCTTGCGTTCTTCCTGATCGTGACCGTGATGGTGCCGTTTTCCGTCGGTCCGCAGTCCGAGCTGCTGTCGCGGATCGCGCCCGGGGTGCTGTGGCTGGGGGCATTGCTGGCGTGCCTGCTGTCGCTCGACCGGCTGCTGGCGCTGGATTGGGAGGATGGCTCGCTTGACTTGCTGGCCACTGCGCCGCTGCCCTTGGAGAGCACCGTGACCATCAAAGCGCTGGCGCATTGGATCACCACCGGGCTGCCGCTGGTGATGGCCGCGCCGGCGCTGGGGGTGCTGCTGAACCTGCCGGTGGCCGGTTTCCAGTGGCTGGTGATCTCGCTGCTGCTGGGGACCCCTGCGCTGTCTGTTATCGGCACCTTTGGCGCGGCGCTGACCGTGGGGCTGAAGCGCGGTGGCCTCTTGATGTCGCTTCTGGTGATGCCGCTTTATGTGCCGACGCTGATCTTCGGCTCGGAGGTGGCCCGCCGCGGTGCCGAGGGCATGGCGGTGCAGACGCCGCTGTTGCTGCTGGCCGGGATCTCCGCCGCCTCCATCGCCCTTCTGCCCTTTGCCAGCGCCGCCGTCCTGCGCGTCAATTTGCGCTAGGATGTTTGCCGTGACCAAGAATTGAGAAATCCGGAAGCAGGACTTAAATAGCCACCATGTCGATCTGGGAATACGCCAATCCGAAAAAGTTCCTGGCCACCACCGAAAAGGTGATGCCGGTCTTGTGGGTCAGCTCTGCGGTGCTGATCACCGTGGGGCTGGTCTGGGGCTTTTTCTTCACGCCTGATGACTTCCGTCAGGGCTCCACCGTCAAGATCATCTTCCTGCATGTGCCCTCGGCGCTGATGGCAATCAACGCCTGGTTCATGATGCTGGTGACGTCGCTGGTCTGGGTGATCCGCCGCCACCATGTGAGTGCATTGGCAGCCCGGGCCGCGGCGCCTGTGGGCGTGGTGATGACCGTGATTGCACTGGTGACCGGGGCGATCTGGGGCCAGCCGATGTGGGGCACCTGGTGGGCCTGGGACCCGCGGCTGACGTCCTTCCTCGTGCTGTTCCTGTTCTACCTCGGCTACATCGCCCTGTGGGAAGCAATCGACAATCCGGACACCGCGGCGGACCTGACCTCCATCCTGTGCCTGGTCGGCTCGGTCTTTGCCGTGCTCAGCCGCTATGCGGTGAACTTCTGGAACCAGGGGCTGCACCAGGGGGCGTCGCTTTCGCTGGATGAGAAGGAAAACGTGCATGACGCGTTTTCCAGCCCGCTATACGTCTGCATGGCGGGATTTGTGCTGCTCTTCATCGCGCTGGTGCTCTACCGCACCGGCACTGAAATCCGCGCCCGCCGTATCAAGGCGTTGATGGCGCGCGAACGGCTGGAGGCCTGATGCCCGATCTTGGAAAATACGCCGACACGGTGCTGTCGGCCTATGCCGCCTCGCTGATCCTGCTGGTGGCGCTGGTGGTGCTGACGATCTGGCGCGGCCGCAAGGTGCGCCGGGAAATGGAATCCCTGGAAGGCCGGGTGAAGCGCAATGGCTAAGATCTCTCCGCTGATGGCGGTTCCTGGTGTGGTGTTTGCAGCCTTTGTCGGCCTGGCGCTGGTGGGGATGTTCCGCGAAGACCCGGACAGCCTGCCGTCCGCGCGCGAAGGCCAGCCCGCGCCGCCGGTGGTCTTGGACGAGTTTCCCGGCAAGGAGATGTTCAGCGACGAAACCCTGCGCGATGGCAGCGTGAAGCTGGTGAACTATTGGGCGAGCTGGTGCGCGCCCTGCCGGGCGGAGCATCCGAACCTGGAGGCGCTGTCCAAGGAGGGCATCCCGGTTTACGGCGTCAATTACAAGGACCAGCTGGCCAATGCCGAGGCCTTCCTGAACGAACTGGGCGACCCTTATACGGCCATCGGCCGAGACGAGAAGGGCCGGATGGCCATCGACTGGGGGCTGTACGGCGTGCCGGAGACCTATGTCGTGGATGGAGAAGGCAAGATCGTGCTGCGCTTTGCCGGGCCGATCACCCAGCGGGTGATTGAAAAAACCCTGCGTCCGGCGATGGAAAAGGCAGCAGGCCAGTAACCGGGCAGCCAGCGCTGCCCGGTTACTGCGGTGTTCCGAGGGTGAAGCTTTTGAAGTCAGGTTCCGATGCCAGCAGCTTGTGGAGCTGTTCAAAGTCCGCCTGCTTGGAGCGCCAGATCAGATAGTCGCTGAAGGCCTCGGCGTCTTGCCAGCGCTGGAAAATGGCTATCTCGTCCCGGTCCGGGGCAAGCAGGGTGTCGGCTTGCAGGCATCCCGGGTAATCCCGGACCTGTGCCACCATCTGTTTCACCAGAACCGCCAGCCGGCTGTATTGTCCCGGCAAAGGCTGCAGCTGAATAATTACCGCTTCGGTCAATGAAAGCTCCGCGTGTCAAAGGGGCAGCGGTCCTGTCAGCTGCCCGCAAGTTTTAGCTGGAGGCGCCGCATATCAGCCGAAAATGCTGAGATCCAGGGCCAGGCCGGTCCCCAGCCAGATTCCGTGATCGCGATGGTCCGCCAGGGCGTCGCCGGTCTCCGGATGAGAAAAAACGATCAACCGCTGCCGGTTCAGCGCAAGCCACGGCAGCAGCTTTGCGAACTGCTCCGGGGTAGCCGCCAGCTGGCAGGACCATTTGGGATGCGGGCCTACGTTTTTCTCGTGCACCCGGCCCATCTGGACGCTGAACTGCTCTGCGGCCTGCTGGCAGAGGGTTCGGGCCTGTTCGACGGTGGTCTCATCGAAATAGACATGGGCGTGGTAGCCGGTGATGCTATTGGTCTGTTTCATGGTTCCACTATCGCCGCCTACGGGTCTGCAGCGCAATCAGCCGTTTGCGAACAGTCTTTGTGCGGCCCGCGCTGGACCTGTGCGGGTCAGGGTACCAAATAGGCAAGGAAGTCCTGTTCGCGCCGCATGGTGGCACTGCGGGCGTACAGGTCGCCGCATTCGGCGCACCATGTCAGGTAGCGTGCCAGGTGGTCGTTTGTTTCCCAGAAATGGATAACGGCAATTTCGCAGCGGCCGCGGCCGGTGCCGGCGCAGGATTCGGTGCAGCCGGGAAGGCACCCGGTGTCCCTAAGCGTCGTCAGAACCGCTGCAGCGTGATTTTCAAAGGTGTCCGCATCCCGGCAGAAAACGGCAATTGCGGCATCTTTCATGGTTTCGCGTCCGGCCTCTGAATGCGCCCAGAAAGGAAAAGATCTATGTGGCATACATATTTAGACCGTGTTTGGGCCAGTGCAGCCGCTAACACTGCGGAGGCTGTACACTTATAGTTTTGCTGGGCGTGCACTGACCTGCCATAGCGGGATTTCTTGCAGAGGCTTTCAATCAGCCGCGGAATAATGCAAGATCCTGAATGTGAGCAGTTAAGGAGTTTGGCGGGGCCGCGTGCGGGTCGTGCACGTTATCCGGAAAAGAAATGAAAGTGGTTGATCTGGCAGGCATTTTCAAGTCAGGCCTGAGCTGCGCGGCGGCTGCCTGTATGTTTGCCGCAGCTGCACGGGCTGAAACTGTTCTGACCTTTTGCTATGATCCCTATCCGCCCTATACGCTGGGAACCGGCGGCGTCCCGTCCAGCGGGTTGAAAGTGCATCTGCTGGAGGCGGTGGTAAGCCGGATCGACGGCCTCGACGCTGTTACCGTGCTGCTGCCCTGGCAGCGGTGCCTGTCCCAAGCAAAAACAGGGGAGGCGGACGGCATCCTGCCACTGTTCAAGTCTCCTGAGCGGGAGGCTTTTTTAGCTTTTACTGAGGCCACTTTCCAGCAGACGAACACCTTCTGGTACAACCGGGACCGCTTTCCGGACGGGCTGGAATGGGGCGAGGGATATGCCGGTGTGTCCCACCTCAGGCTGGGGATGGTGAATGGCAGAATCATTGACGGGGAGATGGAAGCGGCGTTCCGGTCCCACAACCGGATTGTCCGCGGCGGCGATGCGGCCGGATTGATGGAAATGCTGCTGTTCGACCAGCTGGACCTGATTGCAATGGACGATGCCGTGGGGCGCTACTACGTTGGCCTGAATGGCTGGATGGACCGGATAGTCTCTGCCGAGACGCCGATATCCAGCAGGTATTCCCATTTCGGCCTGTCCCGGGCCAGCGGCGCGGATGCATATGTGGAAGAGTTCGACCGGGTGATCGCTGAGCTGCGGGCCGAAGGAATGATCAACTGGATCCTGCACAGCCTCGATTACACCCAATAGCCGGGACCGGGCAGGCGGCAGGCCGGGCTCTGGCACATCAGGGAAAGCGAAAAGGGCGCCCGTTGGGGCGCCCTTGGTGTTCTTGCGGCGGCTGGCGTTACGATTTGGCCAGGTTGCGCAGCACGTAGTGCAGCACGCCGCCGTGTTCGATGTATTCGATCTCCGGTGCGGTATCGATACGGCACTTGAGCGTGATGGTCTTGGTGGAGCCATCGGCAAAGGTGATATCGCAGGGCACTTCCTGCAGCGGCTGGATGCTGTCCAGGCCGCTGATCGAGACGGTTTCCTCGCCGGTGAGGCCCAGCGTCTTGCGGGTGTCGCCGCCGGTGAACTCGAACGGGATCACCCCCATGCCCACCAGGTTGGAGCGGTGAATCCGCTCGAAGGACTCGGCGATCACCGCCTTGACGCCCAGCAGTGCGGTGCCCTTGGCCGCCCAGTCGCGGGAGGAGCCGGCGCCGTACTGCTCGCCGCCGAACACCACCAGCGGGGTGCCGTTTGCCTGATGCGCCATCGAGGCCTCGTAGATCGAGGTCTGCTTGCCGTCGGGGCCTTTGGTATAGCCGCCCTCGACGCCGTCCAGCATCTCGTTCTTGATGCGGATGTTGGCAAAGGTGCCGCGCATCATGATCTCGTGGTTGCCGCGGCGGGAGCCGTAGGAGTTGAACTCGCGCGGCTGCACCTGGCGCTCCAGCAGGTACTGGCCTGCAGGCGTGGTGGTGGCAAAGGAGCCCGCGGGCGAGATATGGTCGGTTGTCACCATGTCACCCAGAACCGCCAGAACCTTTGCATTCTCGATATTCGAGATGGTGCCCGGCTCGGGGCCCATGTCCTGGAAGTAGGGCGGGTTCTGGATGTAGGTGGAGGTTGCGGGCCAGTCGTAGGTTTCCGCGTCGGTGGTCTCCACCGCCTGCCACTTTTCGTCGCCCTTGAAGACATCGGCGTATTTCGACTGGAACGCCTCGCGGGTCACGGTCTGCTCGACCAGATCGGCGATTTCCTTCTGGCTCGGCCAGAGGTCCTTGAGGAAGACGTCCTTGCCGTCCTGGTCCTGTCCCAGCGGTGCGGTGGTGATGTCGATGTTCATGTCACCGGCCAGCGCATAGGCCACCACCAGCGGCGGCGAGGCCAGGTAGTTGGCGCGCACATCGGGGGAAATGCGGCCTTCGAAGTTGCGGTTGCCCGACAGCACCGACACGCCGATCAGGTCATTGTCGTTGATGCACTTGGAGATTTCCTCGGCCAGCGGGCCGGAGTTGCCGATGCAGGTGGTGCAGCCGTAGCCCACCAGGTTGAAGCCGATGGCGTCCAGGTGCTCCTGCAGGCCGGCGGCCTCCAGATACTCCGACACAACCTGCGAGCCCGGCGCCAGCGAGGTCTTGACCCACGGCTTGCGGGTGAGGCCGCGCTCATGCGCCTTCTTCGCAACCAGCCCCGCGCCGATCATCACATAGGGGTTCGAGGTGTTGGTGCAGGAGGTGATCGAGGCGATCACGATGGAGCCGTCGTGCAGCTGGTATTTGTGATCGTCCGTGGTCACGAAACCGGACTTGTGGTGCCCCTTGTTGCCTGGGATGTCCTGCGGTTCGGGCTGGCCGCCCTCGGCCTCCCAGCGGCCTTCGGCACGTTCGCTGGCGTCCTTGGCGCTGCGCTGGCCCTCGACATAGTCGTGGAAGGTGGTAGCCGCCTTGTCCAGCGCGATGTAGTCCTGCGGCCGTTTCGGACCGGAGATCGCAGGCACGATGGTGCCCATGTCCAGATGCAGCGTATCGGTATAGACCGGGTTGTAGCTCTCGTCGCGCCAGAAGCCGTTTTCCTTGGCATAGGCCTCGACCAGCGCGATGCGGTCCTTGTCGCGCCCGGTGTTGCGCAGGTAGCGGAGGGTTTCATCGTCAATCGGGAAGAAGCCGCAGGTGGCGCCGTATTCGGGGGCCATGTTGGCGATGGTGGCACGGTCTGCCAGCGGCAGGCGGTCCAGGCCTTCGCCGTAGAATTCGACAAACTTGCCGACCACGCCCTTGGCGCGCAGCATCTCCACCACTTTCAGCACCAGGTCGGTGCCGGTGGTGCCTTCGGTCATTTCGCCGGTGAGCTCAAAGCCGACAACCTCGGGGATCAGCATGGAGATCGGCTGGCCCAGCATCGCGGCTTCGGCCTCGATGCCGCCAACGCCCCAGCCCAGAACAGCGGCGCCGTTCACCATGGTGGTGTGGCTGTCGGTACCGACCAGCGTGTCGGGATAGGCGACTTCCTCGCCGTTCTGGTCCACGTCGGTCCAGACGGTCTGCGCCAGGT
The DNA here is from genome assembly GCF_049056525.1 of Leisingera coralii. Lineage (NCBI taxonomy): Bacteria > Pseudomonadati > Pseudomonadota > Alphaproteobacteria > Rhodobacterales > Roseobacteraceae > Leisingera > Leisingera coralii. Next base: position 104,564 of record NZ_JBHUPT010000048.1, read on the forward strand.
ATTCCAGGTTCACCTGGTGGCAGATGCCGGTGCCCGGCGGCACCACGCGGAAGTTGTTGAACGCGTTCTGGCCCCACTTCAGGAACTGGTAGCGCTCCATGTTGCGCTCATACTCGCGATCAACGTTCATCTGGAACGCGCGCGGGTTGCCGAACTCGTCGATCATCACCGAGTGGTCGATGACCAGATCCACCGGCACCAGCGGGTTGATCTTGGCCGCCGAACCCTTGAGGCCGACGATGCCGTCGCGCATGGCCGCGAGGTCAACCACGGCGGGAACGCCGGTGAAGTCCTGCATCAGAACACGGGCCGGGCGGTAGGCGATCTCACGCGGGTTCTTGCCGCCCTTTTCGGCCCATTCGCCAAATGCCTTGATGTCATCGGTGGAGACCGAAAAGCCGCCATCCTCGAAGCGCAGCATGTTTTCCAGCACCACTTTCAGCGCCGCGGGCAGCTTGGTGAAGTCGCCAAAGCCTGCTTCGGTGGCTGCGGGAATGGAGTAGTAGGAAATCGATTTGCCGTTCACGCTGAGTGTGCGGCGTGCGCTGGCATTGTCCTGTCCGACGGTGATAGGCATGTCTGGCCTCCCTCAAGAAATTGAAACTTGGGAATTCGCTGACTGTTACATGCATGACGAAGGTTTGCCATTCAATAGTTCAATCGCCGCAGGAGCGATTTTTGTATGCGATTGTACACAGTATTTGCTGCGCAGGCGGCTCCGGGCGCCTCAAAAATGATTGATTGGCCTATCTTGCGGCACATCTTTAGACCAGAGGGCTAAGAAACAGAGAAGGCGATTCATGAGATTTCTGGCGTCAATGCTGGCGGTTCTGGTTCTGGCTCTGCCGGTTCATGGGCAATCCGCAGCGGAACCCGTGGTGGTGGAGCTTTACACGTCGCAGGGCTGCTCGTCCTGCCCGCCGGCCGATGCGCTGCTGCACGAACTGGCCGCCCGCGACGATGTGCTGCCGCTGGCGCTGCATGTGGACTACTGGGATTACATCGGCTGGAAGGACAAGTTCGCAAGGCGGGAGCACACCCGGCGGCAGAAGGGCTATGCCCGCGCTGGCGGGCGCCGGATGATTTATACGCCGCAGATGATCATCATGGGCCAGGAGGACGTGGTCGGGGCCGATGCCATGCAAGTGGAAGGCGCCATCCAGAAGTACCGCAAACAGCCGCGCCCGGTGTCGCTGAAGCTGCGGCGGCATGGCGGCCAGCTGGTGATCCGTCTGCAGCCGCAGGGGGAAATGCCGGACTCCCGCCTGCTGGTGCAGCTTGTGCGGTTCACACCGGAACGCACCGTCAGCATTACCCGCGGCGAACTGGCGGGGAAAACCTTTACCTATGCCAATGTGGTGGAGGACTGGCAGGTGGCGGCAGAATGGGACGGCGCGGAGACGCTTGAACTGACGGTGCCGCTGACCGGCAGCCAGCCCGCTGCAGTGCTGGTGCAGGAGGCGCCGTTCGGACCGGTCATCGCTGCCGCGCGGGCTGATTGAGCCCAGGTCAGGCGGCCCGCCGGGGCTTGGCGGCGGCCGGTCAGGTTTTCCAGCGGCGGTGGATCCAGAACCACTGGCCGGTGTGCTTGCGCACGATGGATTCCAGATCGGCTGTGAGCGCCTTGGTCATCGTCAGCGGATCCGAATGGGGGACTTCGGCGTTCATGATGATCTCGAAATCCAGGCCGTTTTCCTGGCGCACAGCGTAAACCGGAATCAGCGCGGCGCCGAATTTCAGCGCAAGTTCTGCAGGCACTGTCGAGGTGACCGCAGGTTTGCCGAAAAAGTCGATCGGCTCGCCGCCCTGGGCATAGAGGTCGGTGACGATGGCAGCAATGCCGCCCTTCTTCAGATGCCGCACAAGTTCGACCATGCCGCGCTTGCCCTGTTCGAACATCGGTTCGCCGGTGTGCTTCATGGCGGCGACATAGTGCTCGTTGAAATAGGGGTTGGCCATCCGCCGGTACAGCGCGCCCATCTCGTGGCCGCGGGCGATCAGCGCAGCGCGGGCGGCGTCGTAGTTGCCGAAATGCGCGGTGGCCAGCAGCACCGGCCGCCCGGCTGCGCGGGCGTTCTCCAGCGCTTCCAGTCCGGGGCCGGTGATGGGCGCCGCTTTGGCCTTCTCATAAAATGCATGGCCATCGTAAAGCTCGGCGATCATCCGGCCGGCGTTGTTGCTGACATCCCGGTAGAGCTGGTCCGGATCCAGGCCGGAGAGCTCCGGGCTGACCAGTTTCAGGTTGTTGCGGACCCGCTTGTCGAAGCCCGCCAGCCGCCCCATGGCGGTGACCAGGCGGCCCATCATCGGCACCCGCAGCCGGTAGGGGATCAGCCCGGCGCCCAGCAGCAGCCCGCGCAGAAACAGGTTGCTGCCAAAATATTTGACATGGCTCCAGGTGGAGAGCTCGGAAGGGTCTACGGGCATGGCATCTGGATGGCTGCGGCGCGAAAATGCGGCTGGAAGCCCGCATCATACGCAGCCGCGCCGGCGGGCACAAGCAGGTCGCATGCGGCATCCGCCGGTCTGGCCCGAGAGGGTGCCGCTGGCGCTTTGCGCGCCGGTTTCCGGCGGGCGGGCTTAGCCGCCGCCGTCGTCCTCTTCCTCGGATTTCAGTTCGATCTCGCCAGATGCGACCAGGTCGCGCATCGCCGAAATGATCATGCTGAACGCCGCTTCGCCGTCGCTGCGCTTGACCTTGCCGCGCTCCGCCACTTCCTCGCGGATATTGTCGGCCATCCGGCTCGACATGTTCTTCAGCAGGAACTCGTTGGTGGCAACGTCCTCCTCGTCCGAGGCGAATGCCATGGCGGTGACCAGGTCTGGCTGCGACAGGACCCGCATCAGCTTGGGCACATCGATGGGCTGCATCCGCTCGCCGATCAGCGCATAGGTGAAGATGGCCTTGCGCACCTTGATGGCGAATTCCTCGTCCTCTTCGTCCAGCGCGGTCAGCACCTCGTCGCGCTTGGCGGCCGCGGCTTCGGTCAGGATGCCGCCCAGCCGCTGGCCGGGGGTGTCGTCGAAGGCGAGTTCCGGCCGCGCCTCAACCTGTGCGGCCAGCGAGAGGCCGATCCGGTCGACGGTTTCTGGTGTCACCTTGGCAGTCTGGCTGACCGCATAGGTGATGCGGCGGGCAATCGGGCCCGGCAGGTGCACCAGCATCTGCGCCGCCTTGGCGGTGTCCAGCTTGGACAGCAGAACCGCGGCCACCTCGGTGCTCTCGGCCTCAGCCAGCGATGCCAGATCTTCCGGCGGCAGCTGCTTCAGCCGTTCCCAGGGGTCGCCGAACTGGCGCACGCCGGCCTCCTTGCGCAGGCGGCTGTGGGTGTAGCGGCTGATCTTGCCTTCCATCGCGTTCAAGGCGCCGGCCAATCCGTTGGGGAAATGCAGGCCGACATTGTCCAGCAGGTCGGCAAATTCACCGGCCACCGCATTCAAGGTGTCGCGGTCGACAATCCGCATCCTGCCCATCTGCTGGGTCAGTTCCAGCTGCAGGTCATCCGGCAGTTCCTCCAGCGGGATTTCGGCGCCTTCGTTCAGCAGCAGACGGACGATGATCGCGGCCTTGGCCTTGCCGCTCAGGCCGCTGCTGTTCCCGGCACCCATCGGCGCCGGGGCGGATAACCCGCCCAGATCCGGGCCGCCAGTTGCCATTGGAAGCGCCAGCATGTTGTCTTGAGGCATTCTCGCACCCTACCAAAGATTCTTCTCGATCATGGAGGGCAGGATAGGCCGCAAGCCGTAAAAAAAGGCTGAAGCCTAGTAGCTGTAGGACGCCCCTGTTTCCAGTGCGCTGCGCAGCGATGCTTCGGCCCATGTGCCGTCGCCGCCCCGTGCCTTGATCTCTTTCCACTGTACCAGGGCAGCGTCGTAATTTCCCTGTTCCACAAGGCCTTGGCCCATATACGAACGGGCAAGGATATTATCCGGATCGCGTGCAAGCGCCTGATCGTAATAGTCCTGCGCCAGTTCCAAATTGCCCAGTTTGCGGTGGGTGAAGCCCCAGTAGGTCAGCACCAGGGAATCCTGCTGATCCGCCATCGCGCTGAGTACCGCCTGGGCATCCTCCTGGCGCCCTGCATAGGCCAGCTCGCGGGCTGCGCCCAGCAGCTGCTCCTGGTTCAGCGAGGATTTCCGCGGCCGCACACAGCGCTTTTTCTCGTCATCCCAGACCCGCTTGCCCTTGCAGGTCTTGGTGGTCTCGGAGGGTTTCGGCGGGTTCCAGTCGTTGCCGCTGGCGGCAATGGCGGCAACCGGAAGGGTCAGGGCGGCGGCCAAGGCAAGAAAACGCATATCGGAAACTCCAGACGCAGAATGTTTTGCCCACTCTAACCCCGGAACCCCGGTCTGGATCTGTATTTTTGTTCACAAAGGCGTTTGGCCGGCAGGAAAACGAAAAACGCCCCGCCGGAGCGGCGGGGCGTCGAAAGCGTCATGCAGGGGCAGGCTTACTCGCCGAACACGCGTTTGAAGATCGTGTCGACATGCTTGGTGTGATAGCCCATGTCGAATTTCTCGTTGATCGCCTCTTCGCCCAGGGCGGCAACAACGTCCGCGTCGGCCAGCAGCAGTTCGCGGAAATCGACGCGCTCTTCCCAGACCTTCAGGGCGTTGCGCTGCACCATGGCATAGGCGTCCTCGCGGCTGACGCCCGCCTGGGTCAGCGCCAGCAGCACCCGCTGCGACATCACCAGGCCGGGGAATTTGTTCATGTTCTCCAGCATGTTCTCCGGGAACACCAGCATCTTGTCGACGACGCCCGCCAGACGGTGCAGGGCGAAATCGAGGGTGACGGTAGCATCCGGGCCGATGCCGCGCTCGACGGAGGAGTGCGAAATATCACGCTCATGCCACAGCGCCACGTTCTCCATCGCCGGGATCACTGCCATGCGCACCAGGCGCGCAAGGCCGGTGAGGTTCTCGGTCAGCACCGGGTTCTTCTTGTGCGGCATCGCCGAGGAGCCCTTCTGGCCCATCGAGAAGAATTCCGCGCCTTCCAGCACTTCGGTGCGCTGCATGTGGCGGATTTCCACCGCGATGTTCTCGATCGAGGAGGCAATCACGCCCAGAGTGGCAAAGAACATCGCGTGGCGGTCGCGCGGGATCACCTGGGTGGAGATCGGCTCGGGGCGCAGGCCCAGCTGCTCGCAGACGTGCTCTTCAACCGCCGGGTCGATGTTGGCGAAGGTGCCGACTGCGCCGGAGATCGCGCCGGTGGCCACTTCCCAGCGGGCCTTTTCCAGGCGGTTCTTGTTGCGGTCCATCTCGGCATAGAAACGGGCAAATGTCAGGCCCATGGTGGTGGGCTCGGCGTGGATGCCGTGGGAGCGGCCAACGCGCACGGTGTTCTTGTGCTCCAGCGCGCGTTTCTTCAGGGCGGTCAGCACCTTGTCCATGCCGTCCAGCAGGATGTCGGCGGCGCGCACCAGCTGCACGTTCAGGCAGGTGTCCAGAACGTCCGACGAGGTCATGCCCTGATGCACGAAGCGGGCTTCTTCGGAGCCGACATGCTCCGCCAGGTGGGTCAGGAAGGCGATCACGTCATGCTTGGTGACGGCTTCGATTTCGTCGATGCGGGCAACGTCGAATTCCACATCCTTGGCTTTCCACACTGCGTCGGCGTTCTCGCGCGGGATCACGCCGAGGTTGGCCATGGCTTCGCAGGCATGCGCCTCGATCTCGTACCAGATCTTGAACTTGGTCTCGGGCGACCAGATTGCGACCATCTCGGGGCGGGAATAGCGGGGGATCATGGGCGAAAGCACCTTTATGTGATTGTGCAGCAGATGCCCGGCCTCTTAGATCAGGAGAGGCAGGACAGCAAGGCTGGGAGGGGAGCATGAGGCAGTTTGCCCTGATGATTGCGGTATCATGCGCGGTTGCGCCGGTTTGGGCGGCAGAATGGCGGGTGCTGACAGGGGATGAAGTGCAAGCGGCGCTGGAGGGGCGCAGGCTCGTCTACGGCAACGGTGCCTGGCAGGAGTTCAATGTCTCGGGCCGCACGCTTTATAATGCGGGCCATGACAGCTGGGGCTATTGGGGCGTTCGGGATGGTAAATACTGCTCCACCTGGCCGCCCTCGGACCTGTGGGCCTGCTACACACTGGAAAGCAACGGCGAGGCGCTGCGCTTTACCGGCGAAGGCGGGGACGTCTCCACGGGGCGTTACGGTAGCCCCCAAGACTAGGCGGGCAGGAGCGGATCAGCTCTCGCGCATATGCGCCAGCAGCCGGGCATTGCGGCAATAGGAGGGCGCCTCGGTGAGTTCAGTCACCTCTTTCTGCAAGTCACTGCAGCCCTGCTGATTGCGGCACGTGCTGCAGCGCAGGACCGCGCGCATGTACTTCTGGCCCTGTGCCTGCGGATCTGAGGCTACGATCTCGCCATAGTCTACGCCGAGTCGGCTGGCCATGCCCTGCACCAGATCGCTGCTGCGCCCGAGTTTTGCAAAAAGTCCCATGTGTCTCCTCCCAAGTCCGGCAGGGTGCACGGACCTTGCCGCGATGGTGGAGGCGGACCATTTCGGCTGCTTTGATCTGGCTCAAGTCCGCATAAGTCCTGTAGCGCAAGAAACGGCGGTCTCCCGCCTGCGTTGCGGCCTTCCGGGGAAGGCCTGACGCAGTTGGGCCCGGCGCCGCGCGAAGCGCG